>JACZUZ010000463.1 GCA_022572905.1 Candidatus Zixiibacteriota bacterium
CAGAATATTATTCAGAAAGCCTCTTTTCCGAAAAAGTGCGAGAGACATTTCCTAAGGCTCGCTTCGATATTGATGAGGCTGGTAAATGCTATGCTTTTGGGCTTTACACGGCCTGCGTGTTCCACCTCATGAGAATTGTTGATCTGTGTCTAAAGCGACTCGGTGCACATTACGGCATAATAGCAAAGAATCCGAACTGGAACGAATACTTGCGACCCTTGCGCGAACAATACGACAAACTCAAAAACACTAATCCAGAAGAAGCGCAGACTCTTTCGGATATCCTTGAAAGATTCAGCTCGTACCGTGCTGTGAGAAATCCATTAACACATTCGGACGAGCTGCTACCCGATGATAGCAGTCATCGGATCGAATCCAAGTACACTCCAGAAGAGGCGAGGCGCCACTTTGATAATGCTAACGCTTTTATGACGTCTTTAGCCGACTTCCTCTCGAACAATCGTAAGCGCGAAGATGACATTGCTTAAGAACGCAGGTCCTGCGGGATTCAATACTCCAAGCTCGCTTCCAACACTCTGTCAGTCATTTCGAAATCTTCAATATGATCAATTCGAAACTCAATCTCGTTCCGGTAAAGTGGGTGATATTTAGGGAAAGTTTTTGAAACACTTCAGTATTCCCATACTTAAACTTACTCCAGACACATTCATCTCCGTTTTTGCAAATGTCCCCGTGCGCTGACAATCATTACCACCGCAACCAGAATTACAACCGAGCAACCCAGCGTCCATTCGCTTACAACCTCGCCGGCCAAAAAAGCTCCCAGCGCCAGCGCTACAACCGGATTCACATAGGCGTAAGTCGCTACTCTGGCGGGAGTGGATGCTTTCATCAGCCAGATAAATACAGCGAATGCGAACGACCCGATTGTGCTTAAGTATATTAAGCCCCAATAAGACGCAGGCGAAATCGCCGCAACATCCAGACGCTCGAACTCTCCGCTAAGAAACCCAAAGACAATCAAAGCCGCTCCGCCCGCCAACATCTGCATTCCAGCGAACATAAATTGCGACGGATGCGCATGAGCGTAGCGCGAGTAAACCGAACCGCCCGCCCAGAGAATTGTCGCCAGAACAATAACCAAAGAACCTATTAGATCGATTTCGCGCCCGCCGCCAATTCCGGTCGGGTTAATCAATAGTGTAACACCCGCGAAGCCAAGAGCCAACCCCGCAAATACAATCCTCGGCGGACGAATTCCCTTGGGTCTCATCCATTCGAAAAGTGTAAACCACATCGGCACAAATCCGATTAACAGCGCGGTAATACCCGACGGCACAGTTTGCTCGGCCCATGAAACCAGTCCGTTGCCCCCAACAACCAGAAGCAGTCCCACTATTATTGCCGACGGCCAGTGCGATTTCTCGATTTTCGCGGCGCCCTGCGTTTTCGCCCAGATATAAAAGAGCGCTCCTCCGAACAGAAACCGCACTCCGGCCATCAAGAACGGCGGAATTGTCTCGACTGCAAAACGAATGGCCAAATATGTAGAGCCCCAGATAAGGTAAATCGTTAACATTCCAAGTACGATTTGTAATTTCGTGGATTTTGTCAGACTCATATGTAATTCAGGAAATAAATCCGAACGTTGCGAGGACCGGCAATAACTGGACAACTTGCCAAAAAATAAGAATCGAAATGTTTTACAAGCTCGCTCTGGCTTCGACTTAACGAGGCGCTAAACTGCAAGTGAATTAGATATCTATTTAAATATCTATGCGACCTGTCGCGGATTCGACTGCATCAACAAGTGATCCGTCAACGACAATTGATTCTATGGATCTGATGTCTTTGTGGAGCGGACGGTCATTCTTGAGGAATGACAAACGCTGGCGAATGAAATCATAAGCCGCCCTAGTTCCTTTGCCCGGCTTTAGTGGCTTTTTGAAATCAAGCGCTTGCGCGGCGCACATCAGCTCAACAGCTATTACAATTTGCGTGTTGCGAATAATATCGACCAGCTTCAAGGCGGAGGTCATGGCCATAGGCACATGATCTTCCTGATCGGCGGAAACAGAAATCGAATCTACCACAGCCGGGTGTGCGAGAATTTTATTTTCCGAGACCAGCGCCGCCGCGCTGTATTGCGAAACCATCAAACCGGAATTCAGACCCTTGCCTTCAACCAGAAAGTCAGGCAATCCACCGGACAGCGCCGGATTGAGAAGTCTATTTGTATGTCTTTC
>JACZUZ010000048.1 GCA_022572905.1 Candidatus Zixiibacteriota bacterium
TTCGTTCTGACATAATCAACGATCTCTTTGCAAGCCCGATAGCTCTCAACGAAATCGCAGCCGTTAATATCGCCCATGACTTTCAGGAGAGGACATCCGTCTTCGTCCAATGAATTTCCCAAACCTGAGACAAGATTCAACATAGAGGACCCGGCGGTTTGGTCGATAATGGGCGTCGAAATAGCATAACCGTCGTCTTCGATAACAAAAAGAACCGGAACGCGACGCACACAAGCGTAATTGACCGATTCCATGAAGTCTCCCTCCGAAGTGGAGCCATCGCCGCCAAACGTAACCGCTATTCCTTCCGGATCAAAGTCATCTAGCAGCGCTGATATTTTTGAATCCGCTGACGCGATTTTTGTCCCCAGCGCATAACCCACTGCCGGGAGAAATTGCGTTCCCACCGCGCTTGCGGCTGAATATATTTTTAAATCGTTATGACCCCAATGATGCGGCATTTGCCGTCCGCCTGAGGCACGGTCTTCCGCGGCGCCAACAGACATTAAGAGCGATTCATGAGGAGTGATTCCATACGCCAGATTCATGGCAAGATCGCGATAATAAGGGAAAATAAAATCAACTCCCGGCCTCAAAAACGGAGCGAGCGCAACTTGAATTATTTCATGCCCCGCTCCGAATATCTGGAAGTATCCCTTCCCCGTGCGTTTCAAAATTGTTTCAGTGTGATCAAGCGATCGCGCCGTAAAAGCGTGTCTATACATTCTAAGAGCAAGATCGCTATCAGGATCGCCCGGGGTTTCACGGGAAACCCTCTTTTGTGTGGCAGCGTTCCGTTTTGGCACACGCGCGTTTTTTATTTTGCTGGCTCCCATAGTGGAGCGCCTCCTTTTCCGTAAGGCGTCGGAAATGACTTTTCCATCCTCAGATTAGAACAAATCCTCATTCGGCGCAAGTCGGTCATTTATTTCTCCTTCAGTCTCCTCTTAAGAGCGCAAATAGCGGCGAATAACGCCATTCCCGCTGAACTACTCATATCTTCAGGCCGATATCCCCAATAAGTGAGGTCTCTTCAAAGTTGGCTAAACTTATAGAGCGAATGAATTTCAAGAAAGACTGCACATAGAATGCCCCAGGTAAAACGCCTCGATATTATACTCCTTGAGCTAAATCTGATCACAGAAGAGCAGATCAAAGAGACATTAGAGCGCCAGAAACTCCAAGGCGGAAAATTTGGCACAAATCTTTTATATAATAAATTTGTCAGTGAAAACGACCTCATTCGGGCTCTTTCTATTCAATTTGATATTCCGGGGGTCATTCTGAGTGAGATCAATATCTCCAAAGAGACTCTCGAACTGATCCCGACAAAAGTGGCCATCGCGAGGAAAATCATTCCATTCGATTATGATTCAAAGACACATAAGCTAAAAATAGCCGTCTCAAACCCGGGCAAAATAAACCTCAGTGATGAGCTTGATTTTGTCGCACGCGGCGAGGAAACGCAATTATACGTTGCGTCGGCGCTATCAATTGACGCTGCGCTTGGGCGCTATTATGTATCCGCCGGTGAATCCAAGGAGAGCGCCAGCGCTGATCTTACAAATGAGATTGAGCGCAATCTTAAAAAGTTGAACTCGCAGAATAGGACAGTTCAGGGTCGAGATGTTGTCGATCAAATAATCTTGGTGACTGACGAAAATTCCTCGGCGCCGATGGTTAAGACTATCATTGAAAATTCCGGTTCACATATGGATATAGTCGATTCTCTTGATAAAGCGCGAAAGTTACTCAAGACAAGAAACGCAGATTTGATATTGATCAAAGAAGACCTCTGCGATGACAAGCGCAAAGCGGAGTCAGCGCTAAGAACAATCAATTATCGAACAGCTATCAAATGGTTCAATAACTTAAGCGAGCTGATATATAACGGACCCAGAACTGACTCAAAAGTTGACCCTATCCACACGCTTGAATCCTTATTGTCTCTCCTCTCAACCAATTATGGCGAGGCGTTTTCACCATCCGTCTTGATCGGAAGATACACTTCTCGGATTTGCTCGAAACTGCGCTTGCAAGACTCTCAAAGCGAAAAAATAATCGTCGCTGGTTATATGAGCCACCTTGCCCTCTACAATTCTGCGATCAGGGGAATCCGTGACGGTTGGCCGATCCAAGAGATCATTCGCGAATCGACGGCGTTACTGAGGTCCATAGGCTATGATCGGGATGTTCTGGAAATACTTGGCAATACCTACGAGAACATCAAAACCATTAAGTCAGCGTCGAAATCCAATACCGTCGCGATCGGGTCCAATATTGTGACGATGGCTTGCTCTTTTTTCGAGAGTCTGAAATCTCAGAACTCTCTTTCTCTCTCCGAACTCGAGGAGATAAAGCAAACATTCGCAAAAGAAACGGGAGTAAAACTATTGCCCGAAGTTGTGGACACTCTTATCTCTATCTTGCAAGAGGAATGTCTCGACAACGAGCTAGGCCCAACCAAGGGCGAGGTAGCGATATTTATTAGTAGCGAGCACAATTATGATCCGTTGATCACTCATCATTTGAGTAGCAACGGCCTGAGAATTACAACCTCATACTCGATAAGCGATTTCGTTCAGGTTTGCAGGAGGAGGTGTCCGGATGTCATCATTCTCTTTGGCAGTAAGAATGTCAAGAAGACCAGAGGTTTCATCGATGAACTCAAATCGAACGGTATTGATATTCAAGATATTCCTACAATTCTGATCAGTTCTAACGATTGGGTGGGACATCGCGAGGAAATGTACAAGGCGGGAATCTATGATCTGGTAAGTCTGCCATTGAATTACGAGGTTCTCTGTACGAAGGTTTTGACCGCCATTGATTTGCGCGATCAGGGCAAACTAGAAGAGGATGACGAGAAAGTCGCCGCCCGAGGCCACCTGGCGGATATCAATTTGATAGATCTGATACAGGCGCTCGGACCGGGGCGAAAAACAGTCAGCATTGACTTAACGAATAATGGTAGCAACCTGCAGGTCGTTCTCAAGCAAGGAGCAATCGTATACGCCAGAATGGACGATGTCTTCGGCCCAGAAGCCGTTTATAAGGGCGTCACATGGCGTGACGGCGACTTCACGGTGTACATTATTGAAGAGTCCGAGATACCTGAAGCAAATATTGACCTGCCCAATGAGTCAATTCTGATGGAAGGGTGCCGTCTGATTGACGAGGAACAGCGGTAAAATAATTCCCGGAATATATCTATAGGAAGAAGCCTCCCTCTATAGAAGAGGGAGGCTTCTTTGTAATTGCGATTTCGAGAGTAATCTATGTAAGATGCCGTGAGACTAGCTTTGTCATCTCAAACATATTCACAGATTTCTTGCCACCAAAGACTTTAAGCAGCGCCGCGTCAGCATTGATCATACGACGGTTCTTGTCATCCTGAAGGCCTCTTTTCTTGATATAGGCCCACAGCTTCTTGGTAACTTCCGTTCGAGGTATCGGAGAATGTCCCACTACCTCACCTAGCGCCATAGAAGGCTGAACGGGCTTCATGAAAGCTGCGTTCGGTTTGCGTTTGGCGGTCTTCTTTTTCGCGACTTTTTTTGTCGCGGATTTCTTCTTCACGCCGCCGCTTGCACTGGCTCTTCTGGCCGGAGACTTACGCGAACTGGCTTTTCTCGTTGTTTTCTTACGAGTCGATGCTCTCTTCACTGTTTTCTTCCTTCGAGTGGTCGCTTTCTTACGCGTAGTTCTCTTTCTACCTGTCGCGCTTTTGCGGGTGGTCTTTCGAGCCGTGGTTTTCCTACGAGCGTTCTTCCTTCGAGCGGTTTTCCTACGCACCGTTTTCTTACGCGCTACTTTACGGCGAGTGGTTTTCCGGGCGACTCTCTTCGTAGTTTTCCTACGCGTTGTCGCCTTTCTCCTGGTGGTTTTACGCTTCGTGGCCGTTTTGCGTTTGGTTCTGCGAACTGCCATGTTTCCTCCTGTGGCTAATGTATAGACAGCATAAACCTTTGGTCACTATTGCAAATCTAGTGTATTTCATACTAAACATGCAAGAAAAAAAACACTTTTTTAAAAAACACATAAAAAACATTGTCCAAATTCGGACGATTTCTCCTCTGAAATTCCGCATTTGGACCTTTCCGATCGCCGAATTTTAGACACATTTTCGCGCTCAATCAGTGCACCGACTTCATATGCTCCCTCCTTGGCTTCATATTGAAACCAGATCAGCTATGAAAATCAGGTCCATGTGGCGTATATGTTCGGTTCTTCAAGTAAGAAATTCTGCGGCCGATATATAACGGGAGAACCCTTTTTACGCCGCTAGCCCCCTCTAGGAGCGCCTACAGGGGATGCGGATGGATTAAAAATACGGCTAAAAAATGTTTGTAATTATCGGATTAGTAATCGTCTTCGGGTCTGTGATCGGCGGTTATCTCATGCACCATGGCGATTTGATGGTGCTCTATCAACCGTCTGAGCTTCTCATTATAGGTGGCTGCGCAGTAGGGGCGCTGGTTATTGCGACACCTCTTTATGTTCTCAAGAGTATCGTGTCTCAACTTCTCGGCATATTCAGCTCCGGTCCGGGGAAAAAGCACTACCTCGATCTTCTTGTGATGATGTATGAATTCTTTGTCCTCTCGAAGCAGAGCGGGCTTATGGGCCTTGAGCCTCATTTTGAGAACCCCGAGGAGAGTACAATTCTGAAGAAATACCCATCCTTCATGAAAGATCATCACGCCGTCAACTTCATGTCCGACACGATGAGAGTCATCATAATGGGAGGAGTTCCGGCCCATGATCTGGACGATTTGATGGATATTGATCTGGAAACACATCATCATGAGTCTGGCAAAGCCGCCAGCGCTCTAGCCAAAACAGCCGATGCGTTGCCGGGACTGGGAATTGTTGCCGCAGTGCTCGGAATTGTAATAACGATGCGCTCTATCGGCGGACCCGCTTTGGTAATCGGTATGAAAGTCGCCGCCGCGCTTGTGGGAACATTCCTCGGAGTTCTACTGGCCTATGGAGTAGTCGGGCCGCTTTCATCTTATCTCGACGCCAGAAACGACGAAGCCAGCGATTTCTACAAAGTAATCAAACAGGGACTACTTGGCTTTTATAAAGGTTTTCCGCCAGTGATCGCAGTTGAATTCGCTCGACGATCTATTCCACACCAGGTGCGTCCTGAGTTCACGGAAACCGAACAGGCCTGTCGCGACTCCAAGAATAAGTAAGCTCATGTGATCACGAGCGGACTGGTCCCGTTCATCGTTTGTCGCAGGAAATCATCAAAGGATAAATCGAAATGGCAGATGAAGACTCTCAACCGATAATAATTATCAGGAAAAAGATCACCCATGCGGGTCATCATGGTGGGTCGTGGAAAGTCGCCTTCGCCGACTTCATGACGGCAATGATGGCTTTTTTCCTAGTCCTCTGGCTAGTGGGTCAGGATCAAGAACTAAAAGATGCTGTGGCTGGATATTTTATGGACCCGATCGGATTTGATCGTGGAGGGCGCATAGGAGTCGGAAAAGGCGCCGGTTTGATGAAAGGCTCAACCGGCGTAATGAGCAAAGCCGAAGCGTCCAGAATAGCCACCAGAACTTTAAATAATGCGGCTCAGAAAATTCTTTACAACCTCTCCCTGTCCCCTGATTATGATGCTCTGAAAAACAATATCACCGTGCAAGTGACTCCCGAAGGATTGCGGATAGAGCTCTCCGAGGGTGATGACTCAATTTCCTTTTTTGAACCCGGTAGCGCCAAAATGAATCCCGTTGGCGAAGCTATTTTGACATTGATCGGCGAAGAAGTCGCCAAACTCCACAATAGGATTGCCTTCGAAGGCCACACGGACGCATCCGGAGCGGCCAATCTGTTCGGGTATTCTAATTGGGATTTGGGTGCGGATCGCGCAAATTTTTGCCGCAAAGTTTTGACTCGCGCGGGAATAAGATCGACACAAGTGAAAGAAGTTCGAAGCTATGCGGACACAAAGCTGGCCGACCCCGATAATCCCTCAAGCGGACGGAACCGGCGAGTATCGATTCTGGTGTTGAATGATTTCGAATACCTGCTTGAAAACAACTTAATTGAAGAGCCCATATTAGACACTTCTACAAGCGCGAACACGTTATCCCAAGTTGATACTACCGCCGCCGCGAGGCCAGACGATGAAGTTCCCCCTGTAGACGAAGACACTTTCAAAATCCCTGAATATCTCCGGGATTCGATTTAAAGAAATTTCTAAAACCAGGCAGGCTATCAACTACCGGATTGTCCACAATCCGGATCAGTCCCGCTTTGGAAAATAAATTTGACTAAGTAAGTAGCGTCGCTAATGTCAATACCGCTCACGCCGCCGTCGGTGTTTGCCTGATCTAGACATGGCGGCGCCTCGCCATCCTGGAAGATATATTTGACAATGAACGTTGCGTCGGCAATGTCGAGGCCGCCACTGTTGTCAGCGTCCCCAGCCAATTTACAGCAACCGATTTTGATTGCGGGAGTAACATATACGGGAGCGAACGCCCCATAGATTGTCTCTTCGGATAGCGATCCGCTAAAAGTCGTAATATTTATTGGAACGACAACTCCGCCGGCTGAGGAGGTAGAAACGGTGAAATAGAGGTTGATCACAGCTCCGGTGTCCGGGTCGAGATAGTCCGAAAAACCCGCCACAAGATCACTTTGCAAATCAATTGTCGCTTTCTTTGAAAAAGGCTCAAACGCGATTATTTCCTGCTTGTCAAAGTAATTCGTTCTCAGTCCATCAGTGGTTACTGAGTCAAAAGATAATACACCACCATTGGCGTTGGCAAAGCTGATGGGAATTAAGAGGCGCTTCATCTGAAAAGTGTTTCTCAAATATAACGGTAATACCACAACCTCGCCAACGGTGGCGAAGACTGTGTCTCCACCCAATGTGTCTGCATGGATAATAACCATGCGCCGAGCTCTCTCATATCCTTCCCCGCGCGGTTCGGTGACTTCAAGGGTGATATCGTATGCGCCTGCAGAATCAAAGACATGCGTGGGATGCTGCGCTGAAGACAATCCTCCATCACCAAAATTCCAACTCCAGGCTGACGGAGAATTGGGAGACAAGTCTACGAAATCTACGCTAAGCCCGGGAGAGCCGGTAAGCTCCGGCCCGGCGCTGAACAAGGCCGCCGGCAAATCCGCGATCGCTCTCCTGAGATTGATTCGACCGGCTCCCAATAAGCCAGCATCGGGTCCATTGATAGAATCAATATCATCGGCTGTCGCAAATAGAATCGAGTCTATTTCAACCTTGTCAAAGCTCGGCATCAGAGATTTCAAAATACCAATGGCCCCGACAACTTGCGGCGCTGCGAATGAAGTGCCCGATCCGCTACCGTAGCCCGCAAGATACCCGACAGATGTGGTAGATTGTATTCCCTGCCCGGGAGCGGATATTTCGATCCAGGTTCCGAAATTTGAAAATCCGGCTCTAATGTCGCTGGTAGTAGTGGCAGCAACCGACATGACGCTCGGAAGTCCACCCATGTAATCCTGATTGTCCTCGGCTGAATTCCCGGCGGCTTTTATGATCGAAATCCCACTATCATGCGCCAGCGCAATCGCGGCCGCAAGCGAACCCAGCGCCGATGATCCCCAGGAACAATTTATAGCGTCTGCGCCGTTCCTTGCGGCATAATCAATTGCAGTCGCACAATTTCCGAGATTGACAAAGCCGTTGCCATCAGCGCCTCTAGCCCCTGTGCGCAGGCACATAATTCTTGCGCCACGCATCCAGGGGATATTCCCGCCATTCCAACCGCCCGCGATGCCCGCTATGCCTTTGCCGTTGTTGGAGGAGGACGCCGCAATTCCGGCGCAAAATGTGCCATGACCCAGGAAATCATTCGGATCGGTGTCAGGCACACTAGCATCCTCTCCGGGCCATGTTCCGCCTCCCAGGCCGGTAAAGAAATCATAGCCGATCAGATCATCTATAACGCCATTTCCGTCATCATCAATTCCGTTCAAGTCATCGAGATCATAGACTTCTCCGTCACCATCAATGTCTTCGCCGGGATTAACCCAGACATTATCAATCAAATCCTCGTGCTTGTAATTCACTCCACTATCGACAATGGCGAGTTTGGCGGTATCAGAACCGGCTTCAGTCGCCCAGGCCGAGTCGGCCTCCATTATAAGGGGAGCCCATTGAAGACTCCAACGTGGATCATCAGGAATCACAGCCAATGGCATTGCCATTATTTTTTCCGCGTTCGCAACATTATCATTCGTTAACAGCTCAGCGATCATTGCGTCCAGATCAGCGTCCTCTGGAACATAAATGCATTGGAATCGACTCATCGCGCGATCTTCGGGATACGACGAGTTCTCGTCGCGCCAGGGGAAAACCGGCTTAATATCAGTGGCCTCAAAGCGCGCCAATATTGCATCAAGCGTAGGAATGCCCAGATTCACCCGGCCAAACGAGCGGGACGCCGAACTTAGCTGCACACCCGTGGCGAATTCAATCTCAAGCATGCCCTTTATAACAAATGGCTTAGGCTGTTCCGCTCTACCTTCGAAATATTCAGCGTGTGCGAGCGCCGGTGTCAGGATCATGGCTGCGCCGACCAGCAAGGCAGTTTTTCTCAATCCGAGTATTATTCGCATCTCGCGATTCTCCCAAAAATACGTGTGGTTATTGTATCTCATGCTTGAATGAACCTTCAATCGACTTGTTCTGTTCCTCATCCCAATCTGATCAAAGTTCTGGCAAAATGACCTGTGAAATCGACTTAAGAAAATGGTCTCAAAAAACGCTCTTTGAAAGGGCTCTCTGAAAATGCCCCTGCTTGAATCCGCCCCATACAAATCGCTGGTGGGGCCAGTTAATGAACCCGTTGATTCAGAAGAGCGTCAAAGATGTAAGTACGACGGTAACTCATACCAATCCAGAAGATGGCTCGGAGCGTGTCTTCCGCTCAGCCCTCCATTC
>JACZUZ010000464.1 GCA_022572905.1 Candidatus Zixiibacteriota bacterium
CATAGCGATATCGCCTGGTGGGCGTGGGTGCCTATTCTGGGATGGTTCCAACTGGTAAAGCTGGCCGGAAAGCCGGGAATCTGGTTCCTGTTCTTTCTCGTGCCGTTCGTTAACGTTTTTGTCATGGCCTATTTGTGGATGGAAGTAGCCAAAGCGCGGGGATCGTCCGCATTTATGGGATTCCTGTGCATCCTTCCGGTTATTCAGTTTATTTCCTTAGGTATACTGGCCTTCGGTGGTTCAGGCGGACCTGACCGGGTAGCCCCGGGACAGTTCGAGGGCAATCGCGCTCCAGATCATGTCGGTCACGACACTCACTAAGTTCGTTAACTGAACGAACATAGGCGCGCTAAATAGACAAGCCGCTGAATGGTGTAAATTCAATTCCATCGCCAGCGGCTTTTTTTTGTGTGATATACTCATTTCGCGTTTTGGCTGAAGAAAAAATTATTGTCATGCTGAGCGTAGCGAAGTATCTGGTTTGAATTCCAGAAAGTCGTCAATTGCATATCAGATCCTTCGGCTTCTCTCAGGATGACATTTGATAGATATTCCTGCGAGATATCTGCGCCGACATCCGCGCGCTGAACCCTATCATCAAGGCTTCTGTTTAGCTTTTGAGTTTGGCGATTGTATTCGCCAGTGTGGCGCCGAGCGCCTCTACTTCAGCGCGCTTCTTTTCATCTATGATAGAGCCGTCGTCATTGAAAGCCTTATGCGCGGCTCGGACGGTCGTTTGTTGCGGTAATACTAATGTCTGTATGCTCTCCAAAATGCCTCTGAGATGGTAAAGTCCGCGCAGTCCACCCAATCCTCCGGGAGAGGCGGCCATGATTACGGCCACCTTGTCCACATAACATTCCAGGTTTTTTTCGCCCTCTTCCATGCGGGAGGCCCAGTCGATTACGTTTTTCATTAGCGCGGAAATAGAGCTGTTGTTCTCCGGTGATGAAATTAAAAATCCATCGCTGGCTTTCATCATTGCCTTAAATTTGCGAGCATTGTCCGGAACGCCTTCGGCAGTTTCGCCATCTTGATCATATAGCGGCATGGGTAGGTCGTGGAAATCAACATAGGTGACATCCGCACCAGCCTTGCGCGCGCCTTCGGCGGCGATTTTCACCAACATTTTGTTATACGACCCTTCGCGGGCGCTTCCGGCGAAGGCAAGGATTTTGGGAGTAAAGCTCATGAGTTCCTTTCAGTATGAAATTGTCGGGTTTCTAGTTCGCTTTGACGCTCACTGCGGAACCCGACCTACGAGTTTTCGGGCAAGCGGAACACAACCTACGTTTGACGATATTGCCGCTATTTGCTTTCAAGTTCGATACCCAATCCGTCGGCGACACGATTTACATAGGCGAAATATGACGTCACTTGAACAATATCGTGTATGGCGCGGTTGTCGAATCCGTTTGTGCGCAATGTGTCGACATCATCTTTGGTGATTGTCGCCGGTTCGATTGTTAGCTTGGCCACAAACCCGAGCATGGCCATGTCCTGATCGGCGATATCGGCCTCAGTATAATCTTCTGCGATCTTTTCGGCCAGCTCCGCTGACCCGCCCTGGCGAATTACGCCCCGGCTGTGATGTATCACTCAGTAGTGGCATCCGTTAATTCCGGAGACTGTGACTGCAATCATCTCCCGTTGCAGTCGCGACAAAGGCGATTGCTTGTGCATTATCTCTTTATAGAGATGTATATGACCATCCATTATTCCGGGATTCGGGCCGGATATGCGGATTATGTTGTCGGGGGTATTCTCTCTATGACCTGCGAACTTTTCATAGAGCTTCTTGAGCTCATCAGAAGCGTCGTCGTATGGGATGTATGGAATGTGGGGCATGGGTGTTAGTCTTTCTTAACTTCTATTCGTAGGTATGAACGCCCGTAGGGGTGTGCTTGTTTGCGCCAAACTCTTTTTCTGTCATGCTGAGGAGCCTTTGGCGACGAAGTATCTGGCTTGACTTCGAGCGATTAGTCGAATGACAATGGGGCAGATGTGGACATCTGCCGCCCACGAAAATGTCGTTTTTAGATTCTTCGCTTCACTCAGAATGACAATTTTCTTTCTCTATCTATTGATCTGGTGGCCCACCCCCTCTGGAGTTTGGAACCCGTCCCTCGGGTGGGTTTCTTCAACCGCGTAATTAAATAGGCAGAATCAGCAGAGGATACTGCCCT
>JACZUZ010000049.1 GCA_022572905.1 Candidatus Zixiibacteriota bacterium
TGTCCACATCGCGCCTGGCCTTACCGCCACACTCGGGACAATCGACATTCACGAAATCAGGGACATCCTCAAGCGGCGAACGACCTTTAGGCAGAAAGTCGGAAATATCCGGTAGAATCACCGGAAGTTGATCTTCGGGAACTTTGACCAATCCACATTTGTCGCAATGGATAATCGGGATGGGGGTTCCCCAGTAGCGCTGACGCGAGATCAGCCAGTCGCGCAGTTTGAAATGCTTGGACTTCTTTCCAAATCCCTTTTGTTCGGCATATTTGCAGATTGCCTCAATTGCGTCCGCTGATGAGAGACCGTCAAACGCACCGGAATTGATAGACAAGCCATGTCCCGGATAAGCTTCCTTTTGAACATCTATTGCGGACTGCCCCTCCCCCGCCGGTTTGACTACCTGAATAATCGGGATGTCGTACTTACTGGCAAAGGCGTGGTCGCGAATATCATGCCCTGGGACACCCATTATCGCGCCTGAGCCATAGCCAGCCAGAACATAATCCGCCACCCAGATTTGAATCTTTTCCCCGTTGAAAGGATTCAGCGCGTAAACACCGGTGAAGACGCCGTCCTTCTCGCCGGTTTCCGCTCCGCGCTCGATTTCTGTCTTGCGCAGGGCCCTTTCCCGGTAAGAGCGGACCATTTCCGCGTTCTCAGCGGTCATAGGAAGTTTTGCGACCAAGTCGGACTCCGGAGCGATGGCCATGTAGGTTGCTCCGAAAATCGTATCCGGTCTGGTAGTGAAGACGGAGATTTTTAGATCGCAAATTTTGGGATCACGATTTTTCAGATCAGTCTCTTCGACTTTGAAATCAATATCGCCACCCCACGAGCGACCAATCCACTCGCGTTGCATGGTTTTTACGTTCTCGGGCCAATTGGAAAGTTTGTCCAGATCGTCGACGAGCCTGTCTGCGTATTCTGTAATTTTGAAAAACCACTGCTCAAGATCGCGTTTTTCGATTTTGGAGTCACAGCGCTCGCAAATGCCCTGATTGACCTGTTCATTTGCCAGAACTGTGTTGCAACCGGGACACCAGTTGACCAGCCCTTTTTTCCGATAGGCCAGGCCCTTTTCAAACATGCGCAGGAAAATCCACTGCGACCAGCGATAATAATCCGGCTCACTAGTTACGATCTCGCGGGACCAGTCGAATGATATCCCGACCTTCTTGAGCGTGTCCCGAGATACTTTGATATTTTCCTTAGTCCAATCTGCGGGATTGAGTTTGCGTTTAATTGCGGCGCGTTCAGCGGGGAGTCCGAATGCGTCCCAGCCGAAAGGATGGACGACTTGTTTACCTTTCATCATCTGCCAGCGCGCGACAGCGTCTCCAATTATGTAATTACGGAAATGCCCCATGTGAATATCGCCAGACGGATAGGCGAACATGACCAGCAAATAGAATTTTTCGCCATCCGGAGCGTCCGGTGCGACCGGTTTGTCAGGAGCGTGAAATAATCCACTTTCTTCCCAGCGTTTTTGCCATTTCTCTTCGATTTTCTTGAAATCAATTTTGCGCTGACTCGAGCTTTCGGATATTTCTGTTTTTGATGTCATGATATTTTTGTTGGAAGTTTGCTTCCCTTGCGCTCTACCGATTATGGCTCATTGGGGATAGGCTGGCAATTAATTTCTTGCTCAAGAAGAGATCAATCAGTCCAGAAGGCGAACCGCTCACCCCGTGACAGGTTATTGGTAATTCCCTGTTTAATTGCTTCGATTCGGGAAAATGGGCCACGCCCAAGTTTCATTCGTACGCTCAAGGGAGAGTCGTACGAATAGACGCACCAACGACCTCTCGTAAATGCATCATTCCGGGCGTGGGCTGGATTGAGGCTCCAGCCGCGCGTATAGCCGAGTTCTCGGGCGATTTCTTCGATATCGCTATTGAAGCGTCCATAGGGATAGCAAATTTCGGTAACAGGTTTTCCTATCTTGTCTTCAAGAATGGACTTGGATTTTGAGAGCTCCTCGCGAACTTCCACGGTGGTCATTCTAGTGAAATCGCGATGAGAATGCCCGTGGCTCTGAATGCTCATTCCCCGCGAGGCTACTTCCCTGAGTTCCGCAAATGTCATGTGTCTGAGTTTCTTGAGGCGTGAAGAATAGTCCCAGCTATTCGTTTTACCGATGTACCGGGTTGGCGCGAAAACAGTGGCGCTGAGCCCGAATTCATCCAGAATTTCAATCGCGTTTCTGTGAAAGCACGAGTAGGCGTCGTCAAACGTGTAATTTATATCAACGTCTAAAGTCGCTGACTCCTTCCATGACTGGATTGAGGCGAGAAGATTTCTGAGACGCCCCGGGGAGAAATTTCCGACTCCCCAGCTAAAACCAGAGTCAATTTTATGAAAAGTCAGCGTTTTAATTTCTTGAACTCCCGACCGTCGCTAACATGGATGTTACCTGAGTCTATATTTTACAGGCCGCTCAAAATTTTTCAGTCACGCTACTTCCCCGGGGAGAAATCCTTTACCGCGATCGGTCCGAGAGAAACGGCGATCATTCGAGATTCATCAAATATGAATTGGGCCGCATTAAGGACGTCGCTCGCGGTGAGTTTATCCACGAGTGCAAAGGACTTCTTGAGGCTGTTATATTTTCCCAGCATTAGCTCATGGCGAGCGAGACGGTTCATTCTACCGGTGGCGCTTTCCATTGAGAATGTTAAAGAGCCCTTAATCTGCGCGCGAACTTTTCGCATGTCTGATTCTGCCAGCTTTGTTGTTTTGACTTTTCGGAGGCGCTTGAGGATTAGATCAAGCGATTGCTGGACATTCTTAGCGTCTGAAGAAAAGCAAACACCAAATGTTCCCACGTCACGATAAAAATCCTGGAAAGTGTAGATAGAATACGCCAGACCTCTTTTCTCGCGCACTTCCTGAAAAAGAACCGACGACATTCCGCCACCCAGATAGAAATTCAAGCACAGCGCCGCAAAGCGAAGCTTGTGATCGAATTGCACACTGGGAAATCCCAGTATGAAGTGGGTTTGCGCTATGTCCCGTTCAACGGCGTGGACCTTCGCTTTTGTTGGGTAAAGCGCCTCTTTCGTCTTTGCCAGTGAGCCTTTCGGAAATTTTAGCTTTCTCTTTACCAGGGAGACCAGTTTATCATGATCCATATTCCCCGAAACCGATACAACGACATTGGATGCATTATAGTGATCTTTGACATAATCTAGAGCTGTTTTTCGGGTCATTTTTTCGATATCTGACGCGCCACCTAATATAGCGTGTGAAAGAGAGCTTCCTCCCCAAAACTTTTCGGCAAAAATATCATGAACCACTTCAGAGGGGGTATCATCATTCTCTTTTATCTCTTCAAGAACAACCTTCTTCTCTCGCTTGAAATTTGTCGGAGTGAATGTGGAATTCATGAGCATGTCGGAGAGAACATCAATCGCCTCGGGCAAGTGCTCATCGAGAGTTCGCGCATAATAGCAAGTTTGCTCGCGCGTGGTAAACGCGTTCAATGATCCTCCGAGTCGCTCGATATCCTCGGCAACTTTGCTGGCGGATCGTTTCCTGGTACCCTTGAAATGCATATGCTCAATCAAATGGGAGACGCCAAGCTGTCCCTCGGATTCGTCGCGTGATCCAACATCGACCCAGATTCCAATTGCGACTGATCTGATTGACGTAATTTTTTCAGAAACGATTCTTAATCCGCTCGGAAGAACCGTCTTCTTAACAGAAGAACCCATGCTTACCCTATTTTCTATATTGTAGACGAGAGCTATCTTTTGTTAGACGCTCTGCTTCGAACTATTTTTGAGACAATCGCAGCCTCTACGAACTAACACGTGGCTTATCGCTTCGCGAATCCTGCGTGTCACTACCCAATAGCGCCTTACGCGACAATCTGATTTTGCCATCAGTGTCGATGTTGATAACTTTCACCTGTACGTCCTCCCCTACCTTGAGGATGTCTTCCACGCGCGCAACGCGTTCGTGAGCAAGTTCTGAAATATGCACCAGCCCATCTGTTCCGGGAAGGATCTCAACAAAGGCGCCGAAAGTTGTTATTCTGCGCACGATTCCGGGATAGGTTTTGCCAATTTCGGCTTCCTCGGTCATGGCGCGAATTCTTTCAAGTGCCCTTTGTCCGCCGTCGCCATCGACAGAGGCAATCATCACCGTGCCGTCGTCGGAGATATCAATTTTGGCGCCAGTGTCTTCAATTAGAGCGCGGATATGTTTTCCACCGGGTCCTATCACATCGCCAATCTTGCTGACAGGAATCCTGATCGTGATAATCCGCGGCGCGTATTGCGAGAGTTTGTGGCGGTGCGTCGGTAACGCCTCGTTCATCTTGCCCAGAATATGCAGTCTGGCGACGCGTGCTTTCTCCATAGCGTCGGCCATGATCTCAAGTGTTATGCCACTGATTTTGATATCCATTTGGAAAGCGGTGATGCCCGCTTCGGTGCCGCATACTTTGAAATCCATATCTCCAAAATGATCTTCATCACCAAGAATGTCTGTCAAGATGGCGACTTTGTCGTTTTCCTTAATAAGACCCATGGCGATACCCGCAACATGGCACTTAATAGGCGCTCCGCCATCCATCATGGCGAGTGAGCCACCGCAGACGGTTGCCATTGAAGACGAACCGTTTGACTCCAATATTTCAGAGACAATTCTTACGGTATAAGGAAAATTCGAATCGGACGGAATAACTGGCTGCAGCGCGCGTTCCGCCAGAGCGCCATGACCAATTTCGCGCCGACCTACTCCGCGAATGGGACGAACTTCTCCCACCGATGACGGCGGGAAGTTGTAATGCAGCATAAAACTCTTGGAGCCTTCGCCTTCCAGATCATCAATACGTTGCTCATCAATCTTGGTTCCGAGTGTCAGCACAGACAGAGATTGCGTCTGTCCGCGGGTGAAAAGCGCGCTACCGTGTGTGCGCGGCAAAACAGATGTTTCAATCGTGATCTCGCGCACTTCATCAAATCCGCGACCATCGATGCGGCGATTATCGTCGAGAATGAGACGGCGGTTGGCTTCGTTGTCCAGATCGTGCAGGATCGCTTTAATGTCACCCTCGCTATCCGGATATTCTTCGCCCAGCGCTTCAAGAACTTTCTCTTTGACTTTTCGCTTGGCGGCTTTTCGGTCTTCCTTAACCACAATCTTGCAACTATCGAGCAAGTCTTTTTCAGAAAGGTCCTTGACCTTCGCGACCAATTCTGACGATGGCGCTTGCGATTTGAATTCAGATTTCTCAAGGCCGCAGAGGCTTTTCAGTTCCTCGATTATCACTACAATCTCTTTGATATGCTTGTGCCCAAACTCCAGAGCTTTGACCATGTCAGCTTCGGGCACTTCCGACGCTCCGCCTTCTACCATAGCAATAGAATCCGCTGTTCCTCCAATGAAGAGATTGAGGTCAGATTCCTCGAATTGGGCGAAAGTTGGATTGATTATGAGAGCGCCGTTTATTCGGCCAACTCTTACACCTGCAAGCGCGGTGTTAAAAGGTATGTCCGAAATATAGAGCGACGTTGCAACACCGATCAAACTAATTGTGTCCGTATCGTTTTCCTTGTCAGAGCAAATAGCGGTTACAAGACATTGCACTTCATTTTTATATCCTTCAGGGAAAAGCGGACGGATCGGCCTGTCTATCATTCGCGAAACAAGTGTTTCTTTCTCCGCTGGTCTGCCTTCGCGTTTGAAAAATCCGCCGGGTATCTTACCACCAGCGTATGCTTTTTCGCGATAATCCACCATCAGCGGGAAAAAATCGCGCCCTAAGAGCGGCTCGGTGGAGGCGCAAGCGGTGGCGAGTATCATTGTGTCGCCATATCTGACTACACATGAGCCATTGGCTTGTTTGGCCATTCGGCCGGTTTCGATGGACAATGTGCGTCCACCAATCTCTAATTTAACAACATGCTTCATTACTAAATCCTTAGAAATAACATCATTTCATGAAATGTGAGTTGTCGAGCCCCGGTTAAGCGAGGTTTGTATTAGCGGCGCAATTCAAGCTGAATTACGATAGCGCGATAGCTTTCAATATCTCTTTCCTTGAGATAGTCCAGCATTCTCCTGCGCTTTCCTACCAGCTTCAATAATCCGAGACGGGTGTGATGATCTTTGACATGCGATTTTAGATGAGCGGTCAAATGCTGAATTCTCTCGGTAAACAGCCCGATCTGGACCTCCGGCGACCCGGTATCCTTGTCATGCAATTGATGTCTTTTCACCACGCTCTGTTTTTTTTCGGCGCCAGAGGAAGCGCCTGTCTCTGTTAGTTTAGAAGACACTTTGTCTCTCCTTCTCTTCTAATATATGTAATATTTCATTTTTATCATTACTCAATTGAGCTTTTAGCTCTTGCGAAGTCGCTATCGGGCGACTCTCTCGCAGATAGGACACAGGAATATACGAAATAATTTCACCATATAGCTCACGATCAAAGTCAAAAATATTAGCCTCAACCGAAAAAGACCTCTGGGGATCAAGGTGATTTACTCCTACAAAGAGCATAGCCCCGTAACGAGACTTTCCGATATCGACGAAAGAAGCGTATATCCCCTCGCGCGGCAGGGCTTTACGAGGGTCAATTTTAATATTCGCCGTGGGGTAGCCGATTTTGTGCCCCAGCTTAATCCCAGTGACCACTTCTCCGGTAATTCGATATGACGCGCCCATGAGCTTATTTGCAGCGGGAATATCTCCCTCGGCGATCAGACCTCGAATGGCTGTGGATGAGATATTCTTACCGTCCACAACCACTGGCGCCACAACCTCGAATTCAAATCCTAATTGAGAGGCAAGCTCTTTGAGTCTCTTAGCGTCGCCTTCGCGGTTCTTGCCAATCGTGTGATTCTCTCCGCAAATGAGAGCTTTCATTCCTAAACGCTCAATCAGTGTGCCTTTGATAAATTCAGACGCCGACATGTTTCGCGTGGCCTGATCAAATGGCAATGTCAGAATATCTCCGTCGTATCCCGTGCGAAGCGCATCGATTTCTTCATTCGGAGTCATAACCAGGCGCGGAGCCTTTGACGGATTAATGACCGTGCGCGGATGTGGGTCGAATGTTATCACTAGTGGGCGTAGGCCGGCTTTGCTGGCGTTAGAGACAAGGGCTTTCACTATAGCCTGATGACCAAGGTGGAATCCGTCGAAACTTCCCAGGGAGATCGCTCTGCCAACTCCATGTGGCAGGTCATCAATATTTCTGCAAACAGCGCCCGCGCCCATTATAGCACCCGCGAATACTTAAAGATTTGTTCAGCGTCGGATTCGCGCATTTTATCTGAAGAAAGCAAACTAATTCCCACTGCCAGCGCTTTGCCACGTGAATCACGAATAGCTATTTCCTGACCCGCCTCGAAAGGGGTCTCTATACTCTCTAAATCTGAGCTGGTAAGAGTTCTTCCCTGTTCGATTCTTTGAGCGAAGGCATCGCTTACGGCTATCGAAGGCAGTTCAAGAGACTCGGAAATAGATATGACTTTCTCTTTGATCGTTTCGATTACGCCCGCGGCTTCGATATCAGCGAGTTTCATTCCGTCCTCAACTGAGTACGCCCCCACTCTTGTTCTTCTCAGGCCCGAAAGATAGGCGCCACATCCGAGCGCTTCTCCGATATCGTTCGCGAGAGAGCGGATATAGACACCGCTTTCACAGTCAACCATGATGCTAAGCGTTGGCGCCACATATGAAAGAAGTTTTATTTTATTGATGACAATTTCCCGTGTTGGAGCGACAACCTCCTCACCTTTTCGGGCGGATTTATAAAGTTTCTTGCCATCGACTTTGACCGCGGAATAGATCGGTACTGTCTGGTTGGTTTTCCCGATGAAAGTCTTCAGAGCGTTTTCAATAATATCTTCCGTAATCGTTGAAACATCGCCGGGAGATTCATTCTCATTTAAACCTTCGGCGTCGAAAGTCTTCGAGCATTTACCCAGCGTTATCTGCGCTTCATAAGTTTTATCGACGAGGGTGATGTATTTCGAAATTTTCGTTGCTCGACCGAGGCACATAACCAGCAGTCCGGACGCAAGAGGGTCGAGTGAGCCCGTGTGTCCGACGCTTTTCTGTCCGAGCGCTCGGCGGAGATCATCGACAACATCGTGGCTGGTCGGGCCAAGCGGCTTATCAATAAGGAGCAGACCGCTCAAAGCTGTTTTGTCTGATTGGGCTGTCTTATCTTTTTGATCTACATTCATCTACAAGTCTTTTTTCTATTATTTCAAGCGCGTCTTCGAGCGACGTTTCGAGAGTCAAGCCGGCGGCGTTGCGATGCCCACCTCCTCCAAAACTACTGGCGATTGCCGACACATCAATATCTCCGCGTGATCGAAGAGATACTCGAACACTGGTCTCCTCTTCTTTGAGGAGCGCTCCCAATTGAGCTTTGGCGGTTTGCAGTGTATAGTCTACTATTCCTTCAGAATCAAACTTAACAGCTCCTGTTTTCTGGTACATTTGCTTTGAAACCGGGATGAGGCAAACTTTGCCATCCTCGGCGAACCGGATGTTACCCAACGCGAGGCCCGTCAATTCCAAAGAAGCCTGCGATTTCGAAAAGTAAATGCTATCGCACAATTCCTGGATATTGATTCCCTTGTCCACAAGATTTGCCGTAACTCGAAAAGTATTCCCTCGCGCGGCGTTGAAGCGAAATCGTCCCGTGTCGGTCAATATCGCAGTATATAGAGCCTGCGCGGTTTGCGATCCGAATTCAAATCCACTCCATTTGAAGAAATCACACAGCATTTCCCCAACTGAGCTGTACTCAGAGTCAACCCATATTATTTCGCCATAGTTGGCGTTGTCCTTATGGTG
>JACZUZ010000465.1 GCA_022572905.1 Candidatus Zixiibacteriota bacterium
AGTTGCTCATGTCCTTACCATACACCTGTGAAGCTGATGCTTGAACCGTCGCTGAAGTCAACGCTAAAGTCCGTATTGTCTGGAATTCCAGTAGTCGCGCCGCCGCATCCCTCGATAGACTTAATTGATCCATAATTCACTGTAACTGTGTCGTTTGGATTGAGCGCGTACGCCGGTGACGCTACGGCCGTATCACCCGGCGCTAGTTTGTCGCAGTTGTCTGAAAAGATTGTTGTAACGGATACATTCAAGTGAAGAGCGAATATTCCGCCAATTGCATGTGTAACGACAATCCAGTTCAGCGAAATAGCCGTTGTTCCCGAGTTGTATATATCGAAATACAAATCCTTATGTGAGCCAGATGGCAGAATGCTAGCCGTGCCGGGAACATACTGAATTCCAGATGAACCGCTACCGCCGCCCAGACTATCGATCCAGTGATCTGTACCGAAGCGCAAAATTCCTGTGAAGCCACCGGTCCGCGGAAACACGGTCACAAAATTCGTAAGTGTGTCATTAACAATTTGATAAATTGCCGAAATGTTGTGATTGCCGACCGGAATTTCCGAAAAGGAAAAAGCTCCGGATGAATTCGGATTTACTGACAAAGTAGTAAGAGCGCCGCTTCCGTTTGGGTAGCTCAATTGGACAGATATGTTGTCGGCGTAACTTCCCGGCGGCGTACCATTGCGGTCAAGAATCGTGCCTCGAACAGAAGTGGCCAGGAGGTTGGCGCTTGAATTAGAAAAGTTTTTTGTAATGGACGATCCCGAACCCGTAGATTGAATGCTGACACTACCTGAATATGTATACTCCACTCCCCATGGGTCTGTCTTGAAGTCATTTGCGTCTTCGTTGAAATCGTACCTGATATAAGGTCCATTCCAGGTGGCGTAGCCTCCGGGATTGGTCACCAGATTGTCAAGCGAAGTCGGCAAAGCGCCAACGTCGCCTACATACCCGAAATCTGTGCGCACTCCTCCAGAGACGAGTTCGGGATTACCGATAATCGCTTCGGAAAGTAATTCCAGCTCCTCCAGGGCCTCCTGATGGCGTGAATTGTCAACCGCGCCGCTCATGGTTCTAAGCGCGACAGTTGCAAGTATTCCTATAATAACAATAACGATGACAATTTCACCAAGTGTAAATCCTAGCTCGCAATCGCGCAGAGATTTGGACCGCGCTCGGTGATTTAATTTAATATGGGTTACCACAGCGCGACTCCGAATTTCGTGTTGGCCGTTACAACAGATCTGGGTGTCACGGATACGATTCGAGTTACTGTATCGTTGGCTGGAACATAAACGGCGCTAAGAGTATGATTTCCTATCGGAAGTCCCGCAAAACTATACGCTCCGGAATTGTCCGGATTTGCGCTTAGCAAGTTTATACTGCCAGCGCCATCGGGATAACTGATTGTAATCACGACACTGTCTTTGTAAACGGGGCCGGGAGGGATGTTTTGCGCGTCAAGGATTGTTCCGCGCACGGTATTATTGGTGAAGTCAGTCACCGCGGACCCAAACGACTTTGTGATATTTGTGCCCGAGCCGGAAGACATTAGAGTCACGCCGCCGTTGTAATTATAAAGCTGTCCCCATGCGTCCCGCTTGTGATCATCAGTTCCCGTCGCTGTAAGATAAGGGCCGTTCCACGACGCATACCCACCCGGGGCGCTAACCAGATCATCGAGCGATGATGGCAAAGCGCCTACATCGCCGATATAACCAAAGCTGGTTCTCTTGCCTGAATTATATAGGCTGGGATCGCCCGCAATGGCCTTGCTTATTGATTCCATTTCTTGAAGAGTTGAGTTAAGTTTTGCGTCCTCCGCTGATTCAAAACCCGAGCGCACAGCCAGACTTGCGAGTATACCGGTTACGACAATTACAATAACCAGTTCAATTAGGGTAAAACCGCTAATGTTCATCTTTGGGCAGCTCATGAGTTTAGTTAGAGTCTCACCTTACTATTATCGGCGCCTATAGAAAAATTCAAAGAAAGGTGAGGTAGAGATGAGTGGTTTTAGAAGCTTAGCGCGATAGGTGACGGCCCACCAGTGGAGGTAATTGTGCGTGTCGTTGCGTCATAGCCGTAGGCGACTCCCCAGGCGTCTATCAGATAATCGCCACCGGCGGAGTCCATATATGGTCCATTCCAGCCCAATCCGCTGA
>JACZUZ010000466.1 GCA_022572905.1 Candidatus Zixiibacteriota bacterium
GGTGGCTCTGCTGTTTGATTGTTGGGGCGCTGGGGGTGTTGGTCCTGACTTCAATTCTCGATTGGGAGTATTTTCTTTCGCCGATGTGGATTATGATTGGCCTGGTTCTTTCAGCCGGAACGGGAATTTTAGCAGGTATATTCCCAGCTTGGAAAGCCGCCAAACTTGATCCTATCGAAGCTCTGCGCTACGAGTAGCCCCGAATTTCTCAAAAAAACTATCCTAAATTTCGATTTTTCTCTCTGCCAGGCGTGAATTGTTTCTGTTGCGTAAGGAAACCACCTGTCATAACTTGGTGTTTAAGAGTTTGTAGGAGGACCGCACTTACGCATAAGATAAAGCAGGGAACCAAAGAAATGACTATTAGGGGAGCAAAATACTGGACGTTGAGACGACTCCGGGCCGTGCCAGTGCTTGCACTCGTAGCTTTTGCGCTACTCTGCGCTGATTCCGCCCGCTCGGATTTTCCTGGGCAGAAGCGCAAGGCTCCCAAATTCAAATTGGACTATTCTCAATTTCGCGGCTCCGATGGAAAAACTCTGCTAGAGGTTTACTATCGCGTATACAATCGCGGGCTTGAATTCGTCAAGACCGACAGCGGTTATGTGGCGAGTTACGAAGTAGAAATATCGATAATGGATGGCGACAGAATTGTAGACAGTCGCTCAAAACAAAGACGCCTGCTCGTAAGCGATAAAAACCGCACTGAATCCACAAGCGACTATGTGATAGACCAGTTCGATTTTGATATTGAGCCGGGCAAGAGAAAGATAGTTGGTTTGGTAACCGATCTTCGTAGTGACGCTGACACTGAGATTTCTTTCAAAGTGAAGTTGAAGAATTACAAGCCCTCAGGCAAGCCGAAGGTTTCCGGAATTGAGATACTACACTCGATTATGAGCGAGAACCGCGGCTCCCAATTCAGCAAGGGGAATATTACAGCAATACCGATGGTGGATCATGAATTACAAGGCGGTCCTGATGGAGACCCAGCTCTTATCTACTTTGAAATTTACCCTGGCAAGGACACAACTCTAAATGCACTGGTAGAAACGAAGATTCGTAAAGTTACCGGGAAATTGGTATATCACGACACTGTATACCTAATGATG
This sequence comes from Candidatus Zixiibacteriota bacterium, assembly GCA_022572905.1. Lineage (GTDB taxonomy): Bacteria > Zixibacteria > MSB-5A5 > GN15 > JACZUZ01 > JACZUZ01. The sequence goes on from JACZUZ010000466.1 coordinate 1,113, forward strand.
AACCAGGAGGTCAGGCGTGAAGTGCGAACGATCGACCTAACAGACTTCAAACCTGGCGATTACAAGCTGAAGGTGGAAGTTACCAAGCCGAGAAACAAGAACCCCTACCATACATCAGAGACGAGACTATCGGTCTTCTGGCCTATTGAATCGATGGTGCGGCACAAATACGACATTGTTCTACGACAGCTGAAGTATATCGCGACTCCCCAGGAAGTGGATGCGCTCAAGGGCGCCAAAACCGAGAATGAGAGAATGGACGCCTGGAAGACATTCTGGGAGTTGCGTGACCGCACTCCCGGCGATGGGTATAACGAGGCCAAGAAGGAATTCTATCAGCGCGTAAACTACGCAAATCATAAGTTTCGCACTCTACGCCGCGAGGGATGGGAAACCGATAGGGGACGAATTTTTTTGAAGCACGGGATACCCGATGAAACAATCGTCCAGCCGTTTTCACCGACCCTTAGTGACTCATATCAGATTTGGTATTATTATCATAATGTTTCTGTGCCACTGACATTCACATTTATTGACAGTTTTGGAGACGGCGATTATCGACTTCAATACCCCTTTGATGGCCGTCGTTTCTAAGTCTCCAAGGAGATGTTTCCATTGAAATGTTTCTGCGGATGTCATGAACATAATGATCAAACATAATAGTATATTTTCTGAAGATAATTGCATGCTTCGGCCCTCTTGTATCAGAGTTGGACTTTTTCGATTCATAGCCGTTGGCTTTTTCTGCTCGTTATTAGGTCAAAGCGCTTTGGCGAGCGAGTTTTCTCTTCAAGCCGGGAAAAACGTATTTCCTGATCCGTCGTGGGATCCAAAAACTTTGGTGGAATTTACATATTCGATTGACCAGAAAGGTTTGGCGTTCATACCGGACAGTACTACCGGCGTAGATCTTGCCGGAATTTTCAGCGAAGTTCTGATCCTGGATAGCTCCGGAGGCAAAGTGGATTCGATTAGCCGGGTATATTACGCGCGCAAGACTCCATCCGGACCGAATGGCGGAGATATCAGGGTCTTTGATCAACTTAGTCTTGCGCTTACTC
>JACZUZ010000467.1 GCA_022572905.1 Candidatus Zixiibacteriota bacterium
ATCTGCAAATAATAGCGCTTGTGTTTACGCAAGCGCAAATTCGGTGAACTCTTACCGCCAATGAAAATACGGCGCTTGAATCAACGCCAAATGAGAGAAGTGAGAATTTGTGAAGTTGGGATTAGATAAGGAGAGGGTTAGGCTCAAGGCGGGCGTCTAGTTCGCGCCTTTCCCTGAAATAACTACTTTCACTGTGCGAAACAGAATTTTGATATCACCCCAGAGTGACCAGTTCTCAATATATCTAATGTCAGTTCGGACTTTCTCAGCCACCGAACGCACTGAAGAATCATAGCCGTTTTCCACCTGCGCCAGACCGGTAATACCAGGTTTAAATTCCAGCCGCCGTTCGTAACCAACTATTTGTTCCTTTAGTTTCTTGACAAACATCGGCCGTTCAGGTCTCGGTCCAACTATAGACATATCACCTTTGAGAACATTTATCAATTGAGGAAGCTCGTCCATCCTTGTTCGTCGCAACAGCGCCCCGATACGAGTTGTGCGGGGATCGTTCTTGATCGCCCAGACTGGGCCGCTTTTCTTCTCAGCGTTCAGGATCATAGTTCTGAACTTAATTATTGTGAAAATCTGCCCACAGTTATTGATTCTTCGACGATCGCGAATTCGCTCATCGTCGGTCATTTTAGATTTAGAGGCTCTGCGCGCACGGCGGCGAGTATTAGCGCCTACTCTGGATTGGCAGTAGAATGCGGGTCCCTGACTGTCGAGGCGTATCAGAATTGCAAGTAGAACGAGAAAGGGGAAAGACACTATCAGTCCGATCGACGCAATAATCAAATCGATGAGTCGTTTCGAAACTTGCCTCCAAAGATCAAGATTCGCCGAAACTGTGCGCTCAGCAATTTCATAATCTTGATCAACCGCTCGAACATTACCGCGCGAGTCTGCTTCGATATTTCCACCTGCTGAAGGAGTCTTATTTTCAATGGTCGCCTGATCGCGAGGAGAGAACAGGCTTGTTTGTTGGGCGCTTGTTTCGAATCCGGATACTTCCGGTGCGACTCCGACCGATTTTAAATTTCCAGGGAATTCTTTCATGTTTTTATCGACGAAAAGAATTTAGCTAATTCTTATCAGTCAAGCTATTCTTATGTTCCAGCTTCGCCAATGGTCTACGCAATATTTCTGCCGGATATCTGTTCACTGCTCTGCTCATCAAATAAAAATTCAGCTTGTTATTCGGCCCAATTTGTCCCGGCCTGCTCGAAAACCCGTATAACACACAAGAGCATGAATGTCAACAATTTAATTGAGATTGATTAACGTCAAACTCTACTTTCTTTTCGAAGAAATTGAGGGGCGCTCATTTACCAGTGATTTTCGGTTGGTCCGAAGAAGACCTACATAATCGCAAATGATTGCGACTTTGGAGCGCTCGGCAAAGCGCGACAGAATTGGGTTTATCAAACCTCAGGCTTATCTATGTTTCTTTCAGCTAGTTAAAGAGATCACTTTGACCACTGGACTATTCCAATTAACATACTGGCCTATTTAACATACTGGCCAATGCCCATCGAAATCACCCAGGTTTCAAGAGACTCAGCGTATGACAGATCGAATCTGGCGGTCCTTCCGTTTCCGGCCTGCCCCAAATCGATTCGCAATCCAGTCCCGGCGGACCAGATCAGGCGACTATCAGATAGAGCTTCTGTTTCGTCCCAGATTGAGCCGAAGTCGAAATGGAGAATACCGCCCAGACGTGATGTGAAAATCGTGATTCCCGAAAAAAATCTCGCCTCCAAATTGCCAACGATTCTGCGGTCCCCGCTGGCGAATAATACCGGATATCCACGCACTCCTGTGTTTTCATCGAGTATTACATGGTCAAGAGAATCAATACGACTGTCACTGAGATATTCAAACCGACTGACAAAGGTTACCCAGGGAATTGAGTTCTGGAATACTAGTATCTTGGCGGTTGTGAGCCTTCTGATTTTTTCTCCCGACTTGCTCCAGAAATTACGGCTTGCCACCGCTAAACCGAAAAAGCCCTCCGTCCTAAATCCTGATCTGGCTGAAAATCCCCAGCGATTGTAGAGATGCCCGTCCCAAGACCTGGAGCGACCCCGTCCAAACTGGACTTCAAGTCCGGAAACAATATTTATGTCTTCGTTTCTTCCTTGACAATGTATGCGGCTTGTTCGATGAAAT
>JACZUZ010000468.1 GCA_022572905.1 Candidatus Zixiibacteriota bacterium
TTGGGAATTTCATCGCGCGCAGGCGGTGCGCTCTCACAGGCGCTAGTTAGAACAATCAACGCGACTAATATTAACGGCGCTGAACCGAATGGCGCTTTCGAGACTTTCTGATTTGAAACTACCCGCCTCGCAAATATCTTTGTTGCCTCTAGGACTTCCATATCTGGTATTTCCCCTCACGATTTTCAATGACTTCGCCGTCAACAAGGTTTTGCAATGTTTCTGTGGCCAACCGGTTCCAAAGCCAATACCGATGACCGAGTGTTAATTCAATTCCATTTTCGTTGAAAAAGACAGTGACCTTTTCTTCGAATCGTGAAAGAATCTCAAGTCCGGGCTGGACCAGGATATCGATTAATTCGCTGGTGCGGGTCGTATCATAGCGAAATATCTTTGGGATATTACCTGATTCGAATTTGAAACGAAAAGTCGAAGGTTGACTTGTTGTTCTTCTTCGACATTCCAAAACCGAAGTATTAACACCAAAGAGCCTCCGTCGTGCGCTATAATCCATATAATAATAATGGTCACCCAGCGGAGCGGCGGGATTATTGAGAATGCTCCCCCATTTCCCCATGCTACTGTAGCAAGGAGTTTCATTGTCCAGCAGATATATCTTCTCCCCGGTACTGTCGAGAAATTTCATTCCGAGCTTTTCCCAGAGAACAATACCACCCACAACCAGATATAAGCGATGTAATAGCGCCGTACCCTCCGCAGTTTGCGCTGTGTCTCCGATCACTACTTTGCTGTCAACCAGCTCCGCTAGTCTGCGCCGGTAAATTGTTACGGCGCCTGACAACGCTTCTGTCATATCCTGCGCGCTTGAACTGATCAAGGGGGCGAGCTTGTCCTCGGGATAATTTTCTATGAGTGAGAGAAGTGGCTTTGTTTCCCCTCTTACATAACCTATAAAACCCCTTCTGCCCATTTTCGATATCAATTTTTTAGTCTTCGGTAAATCATATCCACATATCTCACTAATCTCCTGGGACGATTTACCTCTTGCGATAAGAATTGCGACAATTATAGCCAGATCGGTGTTGAAATCCTTGTTGTATACCATATACCCTGAGGCGCGAGGAGGCTTGGCCACAAACTCTTTCATCGGCTCTGGCGGATCAACGCGGAAAGTATCCAGCAATGAATAGAAGCGTTTCCCCAGAGCTACATCATCGAGCGTGTCAATAACATCGTAGATGTTAAGTTTAACCTCGGCCGGAGTTAAATTTCCCGGAACTTCTATTTTAAGATCAAAGATTCGCGTTTCTCTCGGGAGGAAGAACGAATTTGATTGATATGTTCGCGGAGGCGAATGGGGACGGTCCTGTGAGGTAACTGTCGAAACAGCCGCTACAAATTTATATTCGTCCGAATTGTTAACGATCTTTATTTTCGCGATCTGGACTCCCCAGGAGAGAATATCCATCGAGAAGCCGGACACCTCCCAGGCGCCGGGTTCCGCTTCTCGAGCGAAAATCTCGGAGTTAGGAGAGAATTGAATAAAACTAACCACGGCAAAAAACAGTGGCGCGAGACGAAGCGAAACTTTGGAAAATTTGTTTCTAACCAAGAATTTTGATCCTGTCATAGTTCTGGTATTCCATTTGAGAGAAATTAGAAAGTATACTCATACGAGCAGAGGGATAGAGGGCGGGGTTAACCGGTCCTCTTTTGAGATCGTTCACGAATCGCCAATTGGCCGCAAGCGGCGTCTATATCAAGTCCTCTGCTCTGACGTACCGTGACCAGAACCCCTTTTCGCGAAAGCGCGGCGGCGAAGCGATCGACTCGCTTCGCATCTGGTCTATGGAATTCAAGTCCCGGCACAGGATTATACGACAATAGATTGATTTTGCAGTTAATATTCGCGATCAACTTCACCAGAGCGATTACGTCTTCGGGCTGGTCGTTGAAATCCTCGAAGAGGATATACTCAAAAGTTATCTTGCTGTTCTTAGCTTTACTGTATTCTCTTGCCGCTTCCATAAGCCCGGGAAGTGCGAATGTCTGCGCAACCGGCATTATTGCCTCGCGTTTAATCTGATTGGCCGCGTGAAGCGAAATTGCGAGTCCATAGCGGGCCTTGATTTCAGTCAGTCGTTTGATTTTCGGCGTAATGCCCGAAGTGGAAATAGTTACCTTACGAGGAGAAAAACCCAGACCTTGGG
>JACZUZ010000050.1 GCA_022572905.1 Candidatus Zixiibacteriota bacterium
AAGAGGGCGCGGCGCTGATAGAGAAAGCATGTTTGACTTGCCATGAACCCGACCCCGACGGTTCGAATTTCGCGCGGCTGGATTTTGAGAAGCATTGCGCCGACTGTCATCTGACGGGCGGAATGGAATCCGCCGCTCTGAATGTCGATGGAAAGAATGGTGACAAAGCAGGGGTGGAGACTCTGGAAATGATTCGTAAGCGCATGGGTCCCCGAGCGCGCTGGGCATACTACATGAATCCCAACGAATTCGAAACAAAAGCAGGCGGGCGAAAAGTTGTTAAGTCCCCTCTACACCACGCTGATCCCTGGATACTCGAAAACCTGAATGTGCTTAGACGTCAGCTCTATCCGGAGCTTGAATTAGCGGAATTAACGAAAGCGTCAGGTGAAGTGGGTCTGGCGAATGTCAATGACGTTCATAGCGAGGCGCTAGAGAAACTTCAGGCCTACTCCGATGAGCTCAAGAGTCGCCCAGAGGAAGAATTGGCGATTGAGATAAAAACAATAGATTCGCTCATAAGAAAATTGAGGAGAGAAATTGAGCTTGAATCGTTTACTTCAAGTCCCCGATTAACCGAGAAATCTTTCTTTGATCCAACCTCAGCAACGCTCGATCCGTCACTAAGTCCGGAGAAAATTGATGAGCTGAAGGGTTTGGTTGTCGCCCTGACAGGGAAGGACAATAAACTCTGTCAGCAATGTCATACTGTTCAGTACGCAAGCGTGATGAGAGTCAGCGCCGAGCAAGAAATTTTGAATCGCGTAGAATTTAATCATCGCGCGCATATACTCGAAAGCGGCTGTCTGGATTGCCATACGGATATTCCGGTCACTTCGGAAATGAGCGCAGGAAAAACCGTTGACTCTACTTTGGATCGCGCCGCTGTACAAAACATCCCCGGCATAAAGAACTGCCGCTCCTGTCACACATCCTCGGGCGCGTCAACAAATTGCGTCAGTTGCCACCTTTTCCATCCTAACAAAAACAACCGAGGAAGTCTGCAATTGTTTGTGGGAGCAAGGTAGCGGTAGGAATCGATATGCAAGCAAGAATATTCTGCAAAACCGGTTCATTGGCCGGTTTGGAACATTCACTGGGGGTTGAAACTACGCTGGGTAAGAGTAGCGCTAATGATGTTGTGCTCAATACTCATATTGTTTCAAGAAATCATGCGCGAATATTCTTCGACAATCAAAAGAATCGCTACTTCTTGCAGGACAGGGATAGCCGCAACGGAACATCGCTGGATGGCGCAAAACTAGGTAAGGATCCGGTAGAGCTTGGAGACTTACACGTGATAACTTTCGCCGGAAAAGTAGACTTGATATTTCAAGTCATGAAAGAAGGCGCATCGTCGCCGACCAAGCCTGCGGCTCCCGCACAACCCGCAGTGCAGTCGCAACAGCAGTCTCCGCAAAAGCCTGCAATTGAGAAAACATTTGAAGAAGACGCAGGGATGAAAACCGTAGCTGACTCTGGCGGGTTTGTTTTGCCCGCTGGGCTGGAAAGAGCTGGCTCTCAACAACAGCAGTCTCAACAGGACTCCGAAACCGAGAGAGAATCTGAAGAAGACGCAGGGATGAAAACTGTAGCTGACTCTGGCGGGTTTGTTCTGCCCGCTGGGCTGGAAGGAACGGACTCTCCCGAAGGAAGCTCCGAGGAAGGAACTGCAGACACTGGCGCTGATTTGTCGCGCACCGTAGCGGACTCCGGTGGATTCGTGGCTCCTCCCATTCCCGGAATCGGCGCTGGCGCGACGGAAGAAACAAGTGGGATCGCTAGTTTCAAATTAATCGCTAGTGATGGCTCGCAAAGTTTCGATTTGAGCGAAGGCGTAAGTGTTATTGGAAGCTCGGCAGATTGCCATATTACGCTATCGGATGAGTCTATTTCGGAGAAACACGCGTCGCTCACGCTTGTGAATGGCAAATTGATCCTGAAAATTCTAGGCGAGGGCTGGACCTCGGTGAACGCGTCCCAGGTATCAATAGAGCGAGAAGTAAAAGAAGGCGACATAATTCGCATTGGGATTATTCAACTCAAAATCACGAAGAATTAATTTCCCCCGCGATTGGATCGTACTACTAGGTGAATCTGTTGCGAAGTTTTCAATCTTGAGATCAAGCATGTTTGGGAGAAGAAGATAAAATGAGTGTAACTGGCGAATATTCTAGTGACGGCTTTATTGTTCTGGATAAACCCGTGGACTTACCCGAGGTTCTCGATCTGTTGATTGTCGGTGGCGGACCCGGTGGATCTACAGTCGCGTTTCGCGCTAAAGAGTTGGGATTGAACTTTCTTGTCATCGATCAGGATGAAATAATGAAACGCATCCGTGACTACCCGAAAGATAAACCTATCCTGCCGAACTTTGGGGGTGGAGATAAGCTCAAATTTCCAAAATGCGGAGAGTTAGTCGATAAACTCCACTTCGCCACAATAGACAAAGACGACATGTACAAGTTATGGAAACGACTGTACCAAGAATGTAATATACCCGCTCAAATCAGAATAGAGTTGACTGGCCTGGAACTTCAGAGCGACGGAGTCTGGGAGGCGAAGACATGGAATCACAATGTAAAGAAATCCCAAAGCTACAAGGCCAAACATGTTGTTCTGGCAATTGGTCGCGGTGTTCCGCGCAGATTTGACATACCGGGAAACACCGATGGTATCGCGTTTCGGCTGGACGACCCTGCGTCATATGTGGGCAAACCCACATGCGTAATTGGCGGCGGCACGTCGGCGGGGGAAGCTGTAATAGCTATCTCAAACGCGAAAACTAAGGCCGGAGACGAGTCGATGGTATTCTGGTCTTATCGAGGTGACAAAATGCCCCGCGTGTCTAAAGCGCTGGCCGATGTATTCTTTGACGTATATTTCGGAAACGGGAATGTGCGCTACTATCCGAAAAGCGATCCGGCGGCCATTGTCACCGCCGAGGATAAGAAAGAATATCTGAGTATCAGAGTTGATCGGCGCTGCATAGAGGGCAGGCCGAATGAAACATCCTCAGTTGAATTCGCTAAAGAATTCTGCGTGGCTTGCATAGGCGAGGATATCCCGGAAAAATTCCTTAAAGAACTAGGCGTAAACATGCCGGTAGGCGGCGCTCAAAACAAGAAGCGAATGGCCGTGTCTGTTCTGTTGCAAACAGAACTGGAAAATATCTATTTTGTGGGCGATATTCTCAGCCAGGCCTATTTCGAGACCGACGATTTCAGCGCTGATCCCAGTGGCTTCAAAGAGGTCAAGCATCGCGGAAATATTAAATCTGCCATGCGGGACGGCGTATATGTCGCGGAGGTCGTTGCTCAAAAGCTGTCCGGCGCAAAAGAAGTCCGCGTTGTAATCACGGATGCGGACACTGTCGTTGATCAAAAACTCGAAGCTCCGGTAGCTGTGGCTCAACCTGTAGAAAGTGAAGGCCCACCTCCTGCAAGCGTTACAAAGGATCGAAGTGTAGAAACACCCGGAAAGGCCTGGTTGGTGCGCATACTTCCCGGTGACATAGAGGAGGATGAATTCCAAGTCAAGGAACACGGTGTTACAACAATCGGTAAAAGCGAATGCGACATAACCTTAGCTGATGACACGATGCTCTCCGATAAGCACGCATCAATATTGCATAGTGAAGATGGATATTTCCTTCGCGATGACGGTAGTGTCAACGGGGTTTATCTAAAAGCGCCGGAGGGAAAACATCTCGAGGCGGAACCCGGCAATCTGGTTCGGGCAGGCCGACAGTTTCTTGTCTTCGCTAAAACAAATGGCTCGTTTAGCTTCACTCACTATAATCAATCTGGCAAAGAAATCGGAAAGCACGCCATCCCCGAGAAAACGATCTTACTTGGCCGCGACGCGCCGGATATTATACTTGATAAACAAGATGGCCAGCTTTCGCGCCGTCACCTGGCGCTTTCCATAAAGGATGGCAAAATTCAAATCAAAGACCTCAAGAGCGTCAACGGAACTTATCTTAAAGTCCGCAACGCCATAAAAATAAATCATGGAGACCGTTTTAGATTAGCCCAGCAAACGTTCGTCTTCACTCTCAAAGAAGACGCGGTAATTGATCCTGGACACATAACCATAGCGCCCGTTCCCTTAGTGGCGCCGACGCCAAAGACGGAAGAGGCGCCAACTCCGGCTCCCGCCCCAGCGCCTGCGGTATCTGCTACCGCTGAAGGTGGACTCACTGTGACATTCGGAGAGGGAGGACCGAGCTTTCCGATTCAGCCGGGTCAGACAATCTGCGATATTGCCGAAGATCAGGAATTGACAATCAACGCGGAATGCCACGCTGGCATTTGCGGCAGTGATCCAATCAAAATAATCTCTGGCGCTGAAAACTTTAACAAAATGAGTGATAGTGAGAAAGAGGCCCTTGAAGATATTTGCGATCTTGATCCATCTACTTGCAGAATGGCCTGTATGGCCAAGCCCACGGGGCCTGTGATTGTCGAGATTATCAAACAATAATGTAAAAGACTTCGCGCGTGAGAAATTATGGCGCATAAGGAAACGACCGCTCAAGTAAGCGGCTGATCATTGAATCAAGAACCTGAAGTAATGAGATAGCTTAGCGCACGTTACTTTTTTCTGCCATTTAATCCGGCGCCACTTCTACGGTGTCCGGTTTTAGGGCGGCCATTTTTGATGTTTCCATTGCGCTTGTTCAGTTTTAGAATAGTTCCTCGGCAATTCTCGGTTCCACAGTAGCAGACATATTTTTCCATTAGCCGTTTGGTAATTCTACCATCTGCGCCATAGGCATAGTCATAGGTCAACTCTTCTCCGGGCTTAATGCTTTTCAGCGCCCAGATAAAGATGCGGCCATCTTCATTAACGGCCTCGCAGTTCGGGTCGCATGAATGATTTATGAAACGCGAACTATTGCCACCAACCGCGCCGTCAATTGTGATATCATGCTCTACTTCAAAGAGGAAAGTATGATGACGGTCCATCTTGTCTTCATCATAGCGACGCACTTCTTCCTCGCGGTCAATAATTTCACCGACATACTCGATAAGGCGGCGACCCTTTCTAATTTGTTCGGTGGCGAAAATACCTCGTCCCTGGATCCGGGAGTTGCGGACGCGAAATGGAATTGTTTTTCTCTTAGTAATCATGTGTCTTTCGTTGCAGGAAATGTGATTTATAACCGTAGTACTGGTGGGTAAGTCCGTTCGTTCGGTAGTCCTAAAGACGGCAGCGCCAAACCACTGCCGCACTAATATATACGCAAATTAGCCAACCAGCAAAGAACTATTTTTGAGGGTTTACCGCGCCATGAAACGCCAGGCCTCAATTGAGTATCCAGCAATGAAAGCGCCAAGGATATGGAAGAAATTTCGTATTAATTGGAAAACGAAAAAATACTCTAAGCCGAGATATCGAGTGGCTCGCTGGAACCAGGGTCGGCGGAGCCTTCGCCAGAGATAATGTCATTATATATAGCCATAAATTTGTCAAAAGCCACGCCATTGCCGTTCGGCTCAGTGTCCACACTCAAATAGCTGATTTCATTCAAAGATTCGAGTAAGGCCACGAACTCGGAGTCAAAGAGTTCCTTCAAAGAGTCCAGTAGAGCCTGGAAATCAGTGGTAATAGTTTCTCCGTCACCCTCGGTTGCGACTGTCGTCGAATCGCCGTCGGCGCCGCTCGTTGTCGTGACTTCTTCGCCATCAACTACTTCGCCGACAGCGCTACCTTCAGGTTCGGCTACAATTAATACAGCGGTCAAATCTGCGAGAAGGTTGTCGAATGCGGACTGATAAAGAGAGGAAAGACTCTCAACCGTTTCCACGTCAATTGTTGAAGCGACTGTAATTATCGGATCATCGGTAGTTGACGGATCGGCAAATGCGTTCAGCGCGTCTCGAATGGCCTGAATTTGCTCTTCTGTAAGATCCTCGGAACCCAGAAGAGTCTCGATATTTGAAGAAACCGAAGCTGTAATTTCGGTAATGCCGTCAGTCAAAGCTTGTGTTTGCTCATCAGTCTGAGCGGCCAGCAATTCTTCATAGAAATTGATATGCAGTCGCGCTGACGCAACACCCGCGAAATGACCTTCCTGCAGAAGACTTACAACTCCGCCGTCATCGGAATCGTCGGACGAACCACCGTCATCGATAATAATTGTGGCTCCGCTTGTCGTTGGGTCGGGACCCTCCCGAATGTTTTTGTAACTCTGAGCGTGAAGTGGGGGACTTCCATTTATTGGGCCAACTGACATAACTGGTCTCCGGTGTATACCAGGTTAGAATTGTTTAACTGTTGAGCATATGCTCACTTCGTACCCATAGTATCGACTTGTTTTAACCAGGCTTTACCGTTTCGACTTCTCCAAAAGAATCGAAATAGGCCACATTCCCGTCAAAGCGGCCGGGCGTTTCGATTGAAACTATTGCCTCAGAGCCAACACGTTGTTGCGACGTGTGTTAGCAATCTTTCGTTAAATTGCTCGACAATTGAATGGTAGCGATTATTTGCCGATAAAATAGTCATAAAGAAATTTAACTCTCAAATAATTCTCAAAAAGGACTAGCCATGAGGTTTTCCAAATTCACTCTTATCGTTGCGTTGATGTCGTTTGTAACAGTTTCATGCGGAAGCGACTCTGTGATAGACCCGGTAGTGATACCCGAAGTGGGGTCAAACTCGCTTCTGGTAATAGCCGATGTTGATGGTATTGACATTGCGCCGGGCGTTTTTACAACCAGCTTCAATGTCGATGTCACAGATTCGCTCGGAGCGGACGTGATAGATGCCGTAGTCACTATCACTCACAGCGCTCTGGGAGTTGTCACATTGCCTATGGACGCTCTGAATCCTGGGACTTATGTCGCCTTAACCAATAATTACTTTGCGGGCACATATTGGCTGAGTGTACGGCGCGGAACCGATTCTCTGATCAATGGCAGAGTTTTCGGTCCGGACATTCATACTATTGTGTATCCCACGACATCTGATACGCTGTTTACGGATGGCCCATTTACCGTTCTCTGGACCAGAATATACTCAACCGAAGAAGTAGAAATCGAGACGCGCGACTTTCAGACCACTCTATCAACTTCGACCACAAGCCCGGATACGGGGAGCTATACAGTATCGTCGGGGGGAACAGTTAGAAATGATCAACGTATACGCGTATCCAGAGCAAATACGACAGTTCTTACAACCGGGTGGACCGGCTCCAATTTCGAGGCGTCTATACGGAACACTAATGAGCCTATTGTAGTTCAGTAGAAAACTTTGAACAGCTTATATATCCCGAATATGAATGGGAAAAGGCCGCTCAAAACGAGCGGCCTTTTATTTTCTGTAATACGGAGTGAATAAAGAGCTGCAACAAGGTATATTCAAATATGAAAACGGTCTTGGAGGGAAAGCCAGGATCAATCAGAAAGATCGGGCGAAACGCAAAAAAAATTGCCATAGCGGTTATTGGAGTAACTGTGTTGTTATTCGGAATTGGCCTGTTGGTTTTGCCCGGCCCGGGGCTTCTGGTCATTCTGGCCGGGCTGGGAATTCTGGCGCTTGAATTCGCCTGGGCCAGACGACTTCTGGAAAAAGGAAAAGAGAAGCTGAAGAGAAGGAAGAAGCCCCCAAACTCTTAAAGTATTACTTTAAGGCCATCACTTCAAGAAACAGTTGCTTCACGCCAATATCCATACGAATAGCATCGAGGGAGTTTGGTCGCTCTTCAAGAGGTCTGTCTTAGGTTCCATAAACTATCTACTTAGCACATGAACGCTTCCTTAGATGAAATGGCTTTCCGGTATAACAATCGGAATAATCCATATATGTTTCGTGAAACAATGACGGCATTATTGGGTACCAATACAATGACATTTCAAGAGCTTGTGTCATAACTCTTTCTCACACTCAATTTCGTATTTGAGTATATAGGTAATGAACTTGTTGTCAGCCGTGTCAACATGAACCCTGTTTATTGAGGGGTCGTTTCTTGGCCACGAACCACTCACCGTCGGCCAAACATAGCCTTTTACTTTAGGCGCGATAAATTCCATACCCCATACAACATTACCGCTTCGCGTGGCGACATAGTTGAAACTTATTGAAAGTGGGTATATGCCAAGTGTATCAAATGTAAGCCAGATTAGCTTACTGTGAGGTTCCGCTTTGAATAGTAACTGAACTGAATCAGCGGGGGACTTACTATAGTCGCGTATATCAATTTCCGTGAATGTCACATTGTACGACAGGCATGTGTCACGCACTGCGGCGATGCCAGTTGATGTATCGATTGCCTGCATTTCTGGTAAGGGCGGAGCAAGTTTCACATTAAATATGATTGTGTCATCTGTGTTCCTTGGCCAACGGATTATTTCTAACAGATAATCAACTCCGTCAATGTCGAATCTCCATATTCCTCCCCGGGACAGCGTAGCCTTGAGTGGCTCGGAGCCTGATTCAAAATCGGTAATCTTAAGATGACTATAAAGAAAATCGAAATTCATGTTCCGAATTAGAAAAATTATATAAAAAATGGGTTGAAATTTCAGGAGATAGTAGCTTCATCAATGGTGACAAAATCGGTTCAGTCGAAAGCGTTCATCTACGTAAACTGATTCTAACTCAGATTTCCGAAAGATTTGACTGCCCTCGGAACTATGATCTGGAGTTAACTAAAACTGTGAGACCTCCATCGGTCTTTGCGGGACAAGCTTTTACTTATG
>JACZUZ010000051.1 GCA_022572905.1 Candidatus Zixiibacteriota bacterium
GCTGTCCAGTCAATGGCCCCTCGATTTGCGCGCGCGACAGTCTTGTAGCGTCAGGTTGGTACGTGGGCGGTGATTCAACAAGCGTGAAAGTATCTTTTTCCACCGATCATGGAGCGACTTTCGGAGAAGCGCAAAGAATAGACGCAGGGTCTCCGGACGGAAGAGTTGATTTGTGCTTTCTCACTGACTCGACTGTTCTGGTAATTTGGCTTGAAACGATCAACGAGAAGCCAAAAATTCTCGCCAGAGTTGTATGTGTATCCGGTGACATGTCTGAGATAACCACGATTAGCTTAACCGACCGTTCCCGCGCCAGCGGTTTTCCTCATCTTGCTACGCTCGGCGAGAATAAGGCCCTGGTCGCCTGGACACAGGTGGGCGAGCCAGGGAATATCCGGACCGCGATAATTAATTTGAATTAGATTGTTCCGGCGCGTTATCTCGGATAAGTAATTCGCTGAAGATTGCAATCTCATAGAGGTCAATGTCTTCGTAGGAGTGAGGGCATGGTGGTACCCCAGCGAAATCTGACAATCTCTCTGACCATTCCCCGAAAAAAGGTGCTTGGCAATATTCGGGTCGCTTCGTATATTCTAGTGACTGGCAACTGATTGCGTGTTTTGCCGACCGTACCAGAGCCTAATTGAAAGCCTGAGACAAACAGGAACAGACCCCCTGGAACTCTCACACTACTTATTTCGATTAACGGACGAATCAAAAAATTCTTATCTCGCGTATCTCAGGCTTCGCCTGACCGTTCGTAGCGCTATTCTTTGCCATTAGAATCTTGCCGGATATCCAGCAAGGGACTGTGTAATGATTTACTATCTGGAGCTTGCTACACAATGTCTTAGGAGGGCATAACCTTAGAAGAGCATTGTCTCAGAAGGACTTCGCAGGAAATGTTGTGTTGGAAAACGCTTTAAATCCACTGCAAAACGAACAAGACGATGGACCCTGATTTGGCCAAAAGAATGGCCCCAAATGCTGAAGGAATCCCCGCAAAAGGCAGATTATGGACACAGATGATAGACACACGAGTAAATACAGTATACGCCTCGAAAAAGCACACTTTTTGCACTGACACAGGTGACTCAAAGTATGCCCACTAGAGCAAATATGAAGCGACTAACCAAATTCATCCTATTACCAATTTTCCTCATCTCTCTTTACGCGAGCGAGGGAGCCCGGGCTCAATGCACACCCCAGTTTGAGGCCCTGGGCCAGTCGGCTGATGACCTGTTTGGCAGGTCTATAGCTAGCCCCGGAGACTACAATAACGACGGTTTCCCAGATATTTTGGTTGGCGCCAGCGGGAATAACGCGGGGGGAGCCGACGCCGGAAGAGCTTATCTATATTCCGGTAAAACAGGATTCATAACGAATGTGTTCACCGGACTATCTGCGGGCGACAATTTCGGCTTCTCGGTGTCAGGAGCCGGAGACATGGACAATAACGGTTCAATTGAAATCATCGTAGGAGCCAAGGGTAATGATGTTGCAGGAGCGGACGCTGGTCAGGCATACATTTTTTCGGGCAGCAATATTCTGCCATTCTTCACATTTACAGGTGAAGCGGCGGGAGATAATTTTGGGCTTTCTGTATCAGACGCCGGTGATGTCAATAACGACGGCTTCGCAGATGTCATAATAGGAGCTCCGGGGAGCGATGCGGGCGGGATTAATTCCGGTCGAGCTTATGTCTACTCCGGGTTTGATAAATCTCTCCTCTTTGTCTTTACCGGCCAGGCCGCGGGCGACGAATTTGGATTCTCCGTTTCCGGCGTAGGGGACGTAAACAACGATTTTTTTGATGATGTGATTGTAGGAGCCTGGGGAAACTCCGTCGGCGGGACTAACGCCGGACGAGCGTATATTTTCTCGGGTCTAACCGGAGCTATTCTTTACACGTTCACGGGCGCCGCCGCCTTCGACTATCTCGGCCGATCAGTGGCCGGAGCTGGTGATGTTAATAATGACGGATTCGCGGATGTCATAGTCGGCGCCAGTCAACAGGCTCTCGCCGGAACAGGCAAGGCGGGTGTCTACTCGGGACAAACCGGTCTTATTCTTTACACTTTCAACGGCGAAGCGGCCGATGACAAATTTGGCTCTTCGGTTGCCAGCGCCGGTGATGTTAATAACGACGGCTACACGGACCTGATCATAGGCGCTTATGGAAACGATGAAGCCTTTAACCTGGCCGGAAAAGTTTACTTGTACTCCGGATTTAATGGCTCTCAGATTAGTGTACTGACCGGCGTCGCTGAGGGTGATTATCTGGGAAGCGCTGTGGCGTCCGCTGGCGACATAGACAACGATGGATTCATTGACATAGTCACTACGGCCGTCGGCAATAACGAGGCAGCTCCCAATGCCGGCAAGTTCTATGTATACACCTGCACTCCCGATCCGGACGGCGATGGCGTACCCGATCATATCGACAACTGCGACTTGACTTTCAACCCACTGCAGGAGGATACGGATGGCGATGGTTTCGGTGACCTCTGCGACCCCTGTCCGAATGATCCCTTAAATGACGTAGACGGAGATGGAATCTGCGGCGATATCGACAATTGCCCGAATACATCCAACACGACACAAACAGATAGTGACAGCGACGGTATTGGCGACGCATGTGACGCTTGCCCGAATGATCCATTGAATGACATAGACGGAGACGGAGTTTGCGGCGACGTGGATAATTGTCCTGTAATCTCTAACGCAACCCAGACAGATGCTGACGGCGACGGTATTGGCGACGCATGTGACGCTTGTCCCAATGATCCGCAAAATGACGTAGACGGCGACGGCGTCTGCGGAGACGTTGATAATTGTCCTACAACATCTAATGCGACCCAGACAGATACTGATGGCGACGGCATTGGTGACGCCTGCGACGCCTGTCCAAATGATCCCCTAAATGACGTAGACGGCGATGGAATCTGCGGCGATGTCGATAATTGCCCGAATACATCCAACGCAACACAAATTGATAGTGACGGTGACGGAATCGGAGACGTCTGCGACGCCTGCCCGAATGACCCTCTCAATGACATAGATGGCGATGGGATTTGCGGTGACGTTGATAATTGCCCGACTACTTCTAACCCCACACAACTTGACAACGACCTGGATGGTGTTGGCGATTTATGCGACAACTGCCCCGCCTTAGCGAATCCGTCCCAGATAGATAGCGACGGTGATGGGATCGGCGATTTATGTGACGCCTGTCCAAACGATCCGCAGAACGACATTGATGGTGACGGACTTTGCGCCGATGTTGACAACTGTCCTACAGTACCTAATGCGACTCAGACGGATAGCGATGGTGACGGTATCGGCGACGCATGTGACGCGTGCCCCACTGACCCGCAAAATGACATTGACGGTGACGGAGTATGCGGAGACGTTGATAATTGTCCTACAACATCTAATGCAAACCAGACAGATAGCGATGGTGACGGTTTCGGCGACGCATGTGACGCTTGTCCCAATGATCCGCTAAATGACGTAGACGGTGACGGTGTTTGCGGAGACGTTGATAATTGTCCTACAACATCCAATGCGACCCAGGCAGATAGCGATGGTGACGGTATCGGCGACGTATGCGACGCTTGTCCCAATGATCCGCTAAATGACGTAGACGGCGACGGTGTGTGCGGAGATGTCGATAATTGCCCGACTAATTCCAACACTAGTCAGATAGACGCCGATGGAGACGGTATCGGTGATGTTTGTGACGCCTGCCCAAATGATTCGTTCAACGATGTGGATGGCGATGGTGTTTGCGGAGATATCGATAATTGCCCATCGGTTTCGAATATTTCTCAAACTGATAGCGACTCCGACGGGCTGGGTGACGCATGCGATAATTGCCCGAACATTGCAAACATCTCTCAACTTGACGCTGACGGCGATGGCGTTGGCGATCTATGCGACAATTGTCCTTCTGATCCGAATCCGCTTCAGCTGGACAGCGACGGTGATGGTATAGCAGACGCTTGCGACAACTGCCCGACAGTTTCTAATCCTCTACAGATAGACACAGACGGAGACGGCTTTGGAGATCTTTGCGATGGATGTTGTTTAGTCGCCGGAGACGCCGACGGTGACGGGCAAGTCACAATCGGGGATGGCCTTTTTATCGTAGACTTTGTGTTTAACGACGGCGCTCTGCCAACATGTAATGATCAAGCCGACGCCGATGGAGGCAATGAAATCACAATAGGCGATGCGATCTATCTGATTTTTTATATTTTTAACAATGGCGCGGACCCGGTCTGCGGAACTACAGGCACATAGATTTTTTTCAGAACGTCTCTTTTTGAGAACGTCGCTTTTTTAGAACAACTCAATCTGCCCAGACTAATGATATTCCAGCTGCACGCAAGCGGCTGTTTTTTTTGCCAGTATTCTGGCCTCGGAAATTGTTTCGCCTCTGGCAAGGGCAACTCCCATGCGCCTGTATTTGCGTGTACTGGGTTTGCCGAATATTCTGACCGCAGTATTTGGCGCTAGTAGAGCCTTGTCCAACCCTGTAAAAGAGAATGATTCGGATTTTCTATCAGCGAGAATCACCGCTGACGCGGAAGGACCATAGTAATCGATTGTGGGGATGGGCAACCCGAGAATAGCGCGGGCATGCAGTTCAAATTCGGATAAGTCCTCTGAAATCATTGTCACCATGCCCGTGTCATGAGGCCGAGGTGAAAGCTCCGAGAAAATCACGTCATCGCCCGTTATGAAAAACTCTACCCCAAAAATTCCCGCTCCGCCGAGCCGGTCGGTTACTTTTTGGGCCATCGTTTGAGCTTTTTCCAACAATTCCGGCCTGATATCAGCTGGCATCCAGGATTCCTGATAGTCGCCGCGTTCCTGACGATGTCCCACGGGGTTAACAAAAATCGTTTCAGAATTCCATTGCTTAACAGTAAGTAGTGTAATTTCCAATTCAAAATTAACAAACTCTTCAACAATCACTCTGCTCTTGTCACCTCGCATACCCTCGCATGCGTAATCCCAGGCGCAAGCTATTTTCCCCGTGTTGTCAATTTTGGATTGTCCCTTTCCGGATGAGGACATGACGGGTTTTATGACGCAAGGAAATCCAATTTCGCGGCAAGCGGCTTCCAATTCGCTGGAGCTTTCCGCGTAAGCGTAACGAGCAGTTCTGAGTCCTAACTCGTTGGCCGCAAGGTCGCGGATAGCGTCGCGATTCATTGTCAGATATACAGCTTCGGCGGTGGGAATAATACGGGTTCCGCTCGACTCGAATTCTTTTAGTTTCTCCGTTCGAATTGCCTCAATTTCGGGCACAATAAATTCCGGCTGGTGCTTTTTGACCACCGCCTCCAGAGCGTCTCCATCAAGCATATTTATGACTTCGCTTTCATCGGCGACTTGCATCGCCGGGGCGTTGGGATATCGATCTACCGCCACTACCGTCTTGCCATAGCGCTTAAGCGATATGACAACCTCTTTGCCCAACTCTCCGGAACCGAGAAGCATTATTTTTTCGGCGCTCACTGTGTCACTTATTCCTTCAACAATTTCGGCCTTTCAATGACTCTGACCTTTCAGCAATCCGGTCTCTCAAGTATTTGAGCGCTCCGGTAATTCGCGCGCATCAAAATTTCTGGCCCGAACCATTCACTCCAATCCCTAATTAACAAAACCCGGGTCATTTGACAAGTGCGGGAGACATGTCTTTAACTATCTTCAGATGTCGATCCGCTATTTCTTTGTAACGCGATATACCAGTATCCTGGTACTTGGCTGAAAAATATCCACCACAAAAAGAATGCACCATATAGTCGTCAGAATTGCTCTTAGCGATCCGCTCGAAACTCGCTATAGACTCTTCAATTCGGCCGGTCGCGAATAGAGACGCTGATCGATATAGTTGACCGTAGAGATTTTCCGGATTCTCCGCCAGGAATTGATCAAACGCAAGTACTGCGGAATCACCCTGCCCGCGCGAAAGTAAAATAACAGCCTCTTCAAAAATCGTCAGAGCAGTTCCGGTGTTCGCCACGCGATACAGATCGATTGTAGCGTTTCGAACGGGCATTCGCGCCAGAAGTTTGGCTGACTTCAATTGAGGAAAATCCGCTCGCGCTCTTTTCATATTTGAAACATCTGCGACAATATGGGTAACAGGAAATCTCTCGAAGAAATTTTTCTCGATGTTGGTTAATCCAAACGAATAAATCACTCCTCGCAAGTCGTTGTCAATTGTCAGCGCCGGCGCATACGGTCCGCTAATTACAGCGTCTTTGGCGATAAATTCTGTGAGGTATTTGTTGTATCTCTGAAGATAGTGACCGGAACTTGTAAGTCCGGAGGCAAAATACTGTCCCTGCCAGAAAAGAGCCGGAAGAATTATCGCGCCAATGAAAGTTAGCGATATTCGCGAGGATATGCGGCGCGGTCTTCGTAGCCAGATGTAAAGCGCCCCTACTGTCACAAATGCAATTAAAGCCGATTTAGGCAAAAACTCCGAACCGGATTTGAACTTTTCAAAAACCGGACTAAATATCATCCATACTTGGGTGTACAAATGCCAGAAAAGAATAAAGCAAGCGCCTAATGAAAACCACTTGCGGTTTAGCTCAAATCTGAGAGGACCATCAAGGGCCTGTTTGACAAAATATCCAACCAGAGCGCTGGACGGAAGGATAAGAAAAAGCGTATATCTAATAGGACGATAGAGAAATGGAGACAATCCAAGCGCGCCAATAATTAACCATCCCAGGCAAAACACAATCGGGATCATCTCACTCTTATGTGGCGATGTAACATTGAAACTAAGGAAAACACCGACGACGCTGATTGCGCTTAAGACAAACAGGAACGGCGAGAATTGTATCAATCCCGATTCCCCTCCGAAAGTGAAAATCATGATCAGAAAGTTTGATAACGATAGTAGTCCGGGCGGGAGCCCGTACAAACCGGTAGTCTGCTCGCGATAATAGGAGAGCATAACCGCAAACGAACCACCATAAAAAATTATGACATATAATCCTATTCCAATCGCGAGTCCCGCCAAGACGTACGACACATACCGCAATGAGTTTCGCCGATAAATATAAACGATTGTTACGATGGCAGGAGCCAACAGAAGTAATCCAAAGAGTTTTCCGGCGAGAGTTGCCAGCGCTATCACAACTCCGCAAGAAATCAAACCCCATACTTTATGATAGTACCTGCTGAATATCCAGAATGTAAGCCCGGAGAGAAATATCAATCCGTTTTCCAGAAATGGAAGTCGTCCGTAGAAAAAAAGCGTCGTGTTTAGCATGAGAACGCAGAGCGTAAGCCAAACTTCGAGTTTGCTGCGCCACTTTAGAAGTCCGAAGGCGAAGAGCGCCAGTCCGCCCAGATGCAAAAGGACAGCGCTCAGATTGGCCGTTAGTCGCGAAACACCGGCGACAGAGAAAACCCGGTATGAGAATCCGGAGACCAAAGAATTTTTGAAGACATCCCAGCGATGATAATCATACGGATTCCAGTCTCCATGGAGAATTGAATTGCGAGCTGAGAATGTAAGGTGATACGGATATGTTAGCTGAGCTTGTCCATGCCCGATGAAATGCATAGGCGGGTCGGATTCAAGCGAAACGAAGTGAAGCAGAGTCAAGACCCCAACCAGCGCCGCGCATGCCCAAGTTGTATACTTTTCTGAAGACTTTTCCATCACTCAAACTCTGGGAGATTCCATTTCGCGGAGAAATCCAGACTGCCTGCCAGACTATATGACATTTAGCCCGACCCGGTCAAGATTGAATGTCCAAAGGCTCAAATTTATCGAGTGTTGAAACTTACGGAGCTTAAGACCGTCTACAATCGTCTGTTTTTGAAAACGTATATGGACGTCGATAACAGCGGAGCCTCGGGATGATTTATACACTAACGCGAAATAGCGTTTGAATTTGCCTTCATGTTATCGTAGTTAAGGTAAGAAAGTCATAATTGCGATGGTGCGACAAGTAAAAGTCATTACCGAAATATAAGTCGTCGAATGAATCTTCGCCTTAAATTCTTCTTGCTTCGCGCTATCATCTGTTCGTAATATGCGCCATGAAAGAACACAAGAGCAGTGACAGTACAATTCAACGTCAAGCTGAAGTAGTAATTCGAGCCAGGCTTGAAAAAGAATTGGGATGCAATCTAGTGGAAACCTCTAAGTATCTCAAGAAATTAAAATTAGATGGCTTTTGCGATTCAGAACTCCCAATTCTCATCGAAATCTGGGCTCATCAGGGAAGAGCAAAACCCGCTCAGCAAGCAAAAGTAATGAAAGATATGTGCAGATTGCTTCTAGCTGAAAAACTGCTTGGAAAGCCATGTCGCAAGATTTTTGTTGTTTCCGATCAGATCGCTATTTCGCATTTGAAAAACTCCTGGCAGGGAGAGTTTGCTAAATCTTTTGGTATCGAAACCAAAGTCATCCCAATTGACTCTGAACTAAAGCGACTGATACTTCTGGCTCAGAAGAGACAAAAGCTTTGACAGTCAGTTAGTGATTCCCTGCATACACGTCGTATTGCCCATCAGCTCCGCTAGTTTCGCTTTCTAATAACCCAGGCTCTGCTCACCTTAGACATGAGCAGAGCGTACGGAAAGGAAACAAGATCGGGGTGATCTT
>JACZUZ010000469.1 GCA_022572905.1 Candidatus Zixiibacteriota bacterium
CGATTAGGGTCCCGGTGGAGAGGCTTGAATCGCTCATGAATTTAATTGGCGAATTAGTTTTGGGCAGAAATACGCTGATACAGACGAACTCAGAATTCAATCTGAATTCTGATCCCGGCAATCTGCGTGAGAGGCTCGGTTCGGTGACGTCTCAAATCAATTTTGTCACCTCGGAACTGCAAACTGCCGTGATGAATATTCGGATGATTCCTATCGGAAAAGTTTTCAACAGATTCCCGCGCTTGGTCAGAGACCTCGCCTCATCATCGGGCAAAAAGATATCCATTGAAATGTTCGGAGCAGAAACAGAGCTTGACAAAACAGTTATAGAAGAGATCGGTGATCCTCTCATACATTTAGTGCGAAATTCATGTGATCATGGCATCGAAACTCCGGATGAGCGAAAAGCCAACGGCAAGCCTGAAACGGGGATTATCAAATTGGAAGCCTCGCAGGAGGGATCGAACATAATCATCAAAATCTCTGATGATGGCAAAGGATTGGATATTGAAGCGATCAAAGCAAAGGCAATTGAGCGAGGATTGACTACCGACGTTGACGCCAAAAACTTGTCAAAGAACGAATTGTTCAGCTTCATATTTGCCCCCGGTTTTTCAACAGCGAAAGTTGTCAGTAATGTATCAGGCCGTGGAGTGGGAATGGATGTTGTTCGCACGAATATCGAAAGACTGAATGGTCTCATCGAGATCGAATCTGAAACAAATGTGGGGACCTCGATCACGATAAAATTGCCGCTTACTTTGGCAATTGTGCAGGGATTGTTGATTGGCGTTCAGGAGGATATTTTCATTATCCCTCTCGCCAGCGTGCACGAGATTGTTAAGACAAGCGTGAGCGAGCTAAACAATGTCGATGGCATCCCCATGTTGCGTTTGCGCGATGAAATTGTACCCATTTTGTCGCTAACCTCAGTTCTCAAACATAATTCCGTAAAGCCTCTTGATGACGAACATTATTCTTATGTAGTTGTGGTTGGCCTCGCAGAAAAGAAACTTGGATTATTTGTCGATAATCTTCTGGGACAGGAGGAAGTCGTGATCAAGTCACTTGGTAAGGCTTTCGGTTCAATTGAAGGATTAGCGGGGGCTACGATTCTGGGTGACGGAAGAATCAGACTGATTGTTGACGTAATCGGACTTTTCGGACTCGCTAAGAAACACCGTATTATTTAGTACGGCGCCTAAACGGCATCATTGGAAGGATAGTACTGGATGGGAACTGCCAAAGTTAGGGCGCTGGTTGTTGATGATTCCGCATTTATGCGGAAAGCCATCAGTTGCATGCTCGAAACAGATCCTGAGATTGAAGTTGTCGGCGCCGCCCGCGATGGCGCGGAGGGTGTTGAGCTTGCCGCAAAACTACATCCGGACATTATCACCATGGATATCGAGATGCCTGGTATGGATGGCCTTACCGCCCTGCGAAAAATCATGGAGAGTAATCCTACACCTGTGATGATGATAAGCTCGCTGACCAGCGAGGGCGCTAGCGCGACTCTCGAGGCCTTTGATTTGGGCGCAGTGGATTTCATACCCAAGGAAATGTCCTTCGTTTCTATGGGCATCGTCGATATTCAGAACTTATTGCGTAGTAAGGTTAAGGACATTGCCCGCAGAAAGAGCGTCCTGATGCAGCAGGCGACTTGGAGAGCGAGACGCACTGCACAACAGAACGGAAAGCCTCCCGCAAAACGTAGCGCAAGCGCAGAATCGGAAACCTCCGCTTCCGGGACGCCAGCACGCACGCGTCGTATGAGTAGGATCCGTCGAGAAATTGGTATAATCGCTCTTGGAGCAAGCACAGGTGGTCCGCCAGCGCTTCAGGAAGTTATTACGAATTTGCCTAAGAATCTCCCCGTGGGAATGATTGTCGCCCAACATATGCCGCCCCGCTTCACTCAATCGCTGGCCGAAAGATTAGATTCTATGTCTGAAGTCACTGTGAGCGAAGCAAAGAACGGCGACGAGGTCGAACCGGGGCATGTTTATATAGCTCCAGGCGGCAAGCATATGATTATCTTGCGAAACACAAGTCGGCCTGTTCTTAATATTACCAAAGAACCAAGCGAATCTCTTTATAAGCCATCGGTTGATATAATGATGGGATCGGTTTTGAAAC
>JACZUZ010000470.1 GCA_022572905.1 Candidatus Zixiibacteriota bacterium
AGTAATGAAATCGAAATCGCGCCGAGAGCGATTCTACGGCTTTCAGGTTTTATGAGTTTCGTTAATACACTCAAGGCAGTCAGTATCAATATCGGCAACACAGGAATCATATACCGAAAAAGAAAATTCTGAACCGGATCCACAGACGCTGTAATAACCGCCTGAGTAAGAAAAAGCGCCGCGAGAACGAGAGAACTACCTTCGTCTTGGCGACCTTTGATTGAGGACACCAGGAACCAGATAAATCCTATTGTTAAGGGCGCGAAGAAAAGTAGCATCCTGCCCAGTTCAATAAATCCTAGCAGGTAGAAGTGAGACGTCTTCGCATAAAATGTATTTGGGAGCGGATAACCAAATATCTCCAAACGAAAGAGGGTCAGCGCCCCGACTGTAATCGCGATAACAAGAATACTGATGGTAAAATATTTCCTGCTATTCACGCCCGTTCGGTAATCCCCCCAGGCCAACGCACCGAGCGCGACAACAGCCACAGCGACAGCCTCAGGTCTGCTCAGCAAGAAAAATGGTAATAGGACATACATCCATCGCGAACGAGATAGCGCGAACATGTAGAGCCCAGCTATCAATAGCGAATGGAGCCCCAACTCCAAACCGCTAACTCCCCATAGGGCTGTGATCGGGCAAACCAAAAAAAGTGGCCCACAGAGCCAGTTCATTTTTGTCTCATCCCGCTCAAAGTATTTGTACCAGAGAATTCCAGTTAGCAAGAAACAAAGAGAGCCCGCGATCTTGGCGGCTAAGACAATTGAACCTCCCAACTTGAAGACCATTGATAACGCAAGTAGCCACAGAAAATTGGAATATCCCTCAATCGGGTCCGAATCAATATTGAAAACCAGTCCATACCCATCCGCAAGATTCTCCGAGTATTTAAACGTTATGAACGCATCATCCATTTCATAATCCCATACATGGATAGTCAATGCGCTAAAAATCAGGATTGATGAGATCAAAATGATCTGGCGGAGTCGCTGGGTTGTCATTTGTAATTATGAGGCGCCTCTTTTTGAGCCAGGTGTCAATTTGGTCACGAGCCTGAGGCTCGTCCTCTTGCAATGTACAAGTTTCCTGAATTTCAGGAAATCAAGAGTTCACCCACTGCCCACTCAAAACGCCGCACGCATCGCAAAAAGTGCGAATTTTCCGTATTCCTTCCCGAAATCGGTCTTAATTTCGGAGCTATCACACGGCTATCGACCGATTATTCCGTTGGCCCCGGATTTGTCGTATCTTGTCTTTGATTAGAACATTTTTACTATTATATTGTTATCGGTATGTCCGGCGCGGTCGATCGTTTGCCGGAAATCCCTCTCATGGCGGAATCTGCGAACTCCAACCCCTCACGAAAGAAAGCTTCTAATTGGCAATGAGTAAAAACACCAGAGTCTCTTCCGCAAAGTCCATGAAATTTCTGACATGCCTAACTCGGTCGCTTGCGTCTCTGATATTCGTATTTCAGTCCGGAGTTCTGGCCCAAACGGATACAACAATAGAGGACCATCATTATCAAATTCCGCCGGTGCGGGTTCCCTATCGTGTTGTCGCTTCTGAGATCCCCTTTGTTGTCCTCACCCGCCACGATGTCGGAAACATTGTCCTCACTATGACCAACGCAGGAGTGTTCGGGCCTGATATTAACAGCGGTTCGGGATTGAACACCTTACTGGAGTTCATGGAGCATCCCAAATCCATTCGCAACGCCTACCCTACCCCTCGTCTTTGGTTGGGTGGAGTTTACAAGCGCGATACGCTAGTCACGACGATGCTTGAATTCTGGCCGGCTCCTGAAGCCAGCCAATTAGCCCATGATGAGCAATTCAGAGAAAGAAGTATTAACGACACAGGCGCTAGCGCATTCTTTGCGAATTCTGAACAAGATTTAACATGTGTCTACTACGATACGCTTACAAATCCTCTATTCGTTTCTCCCGATGAACTCGATACAAGACCCCATAGACCCCTCAACTTAAAAGTTCGCCAGACCAGCTACGCCTGGAGCTATGAGTTCGCTCATAATTTCATAATTATTGATTATCAGATTGCTAACATCGGGAATGACATAATTCATGACGCATATGTGGGAGTATTTGTCGAAGGGGGTTATGCTTACGGA
>JACZUZ010000052.1 GCA_022572905.1 Candidatus Zixiibacteriota bacterium
GCGAGCTGACGGATAACGGTATCATCATTCACTCTCAGGTTGTTCTCTGTCCCGGAATAAACGACGGGGTAGAGCTTGAAAGAACTATTGGCGAGTTACATGATCTATTTCCATCAGTCGAAACACTGGCTGTGGCGCCAGTGGGGCTAACCAAATATCGAGATAACCTGACGGATGTCCCTATTTATAGCGCTGAGGAAGCCGGAGTGGTTATCGATCTGGTTGAAAAGTATCAGAAGAAGTTCAAGAAAGCTGGCGGGTCAAGATTCGTCTGGCCTGCGGATGAATTCTACACTATTGCGGAACGCTCATTTCCGCCATTAAGCAGTTATGAAACGATAGACCAGTTCGAAAATGGAGTGGGCATGTGTCGTCTTCTGATTTCGGATTTCAACAAGCGCAGGAAACGGCTGGCGAAGATTTCTCCCCAGATTGCTAAAGCCGGTAGAATAGTGGCCCTGACTGGCGCGTCGGCGTATCCGTGGTTAAATAGCGAAATAGTTCCGAATGCGCGTGATGCGGGGATTGATATAGAATTTTTCGAGACAGAGAATCGATTCTGGGGCGACACAATTACGATTTCCGGACTTCTGACCGGCGCTGATTTGCTGGAGAAGGCGCGAAAAAGCGCTGAAAATGAGGACGTGATAGTATTGCCTCCGAATTGTCTCAATGGTGATGATTTGTTTCTCGACAATATGACTCTCGCTGATTTCAAGAATAAACTTGGTCGCAAAGTTGTTGTGGGCAGCTACGACATGGTTGAGACTCTGATCGAAGCGGTAGAAGTAAGCGGAAATGGGATCTAACAAAATGGATTATGACAAGACCGACTCCGGCAAATTAAAAATTGACGCAATAGAATCCGATAAGACGAATTCTGAGAGCATAAGCGCCAACGGCGGAGCACG
This sequence comes from Candidatus Zixiibacteriota bacterium, assembly GCA_022572905.1. Lineage (GTDB taxonomy): Bacteria > Zixibacteria > MSB-5A5 > GN15 > JACZUZ01 > JACZUZ01. The sequence goes on from JACZUZ010000052.1 coordinate 912, forward strand.
AACAGCGCTGCCACTGGTGGCAATCGTGGGGAAGCCCAATGTTGGGAAGTCGTCACTCTTTAATCGTTTTCTCAGGCGACGGCTTGCTGTCGTGGACGATGAGCCCGGTGTTACACGTGACCGCAACTATTCTGTCTGCGATTGGAATGGACGTGATTTCCAACTGGTGGATACTGGAGGAATGCTTCCCGGTGATCCGAATCAGTTGGCTCAATCGATACTAGCTCAAGCCGAAATCGCCATAGCCGAGGCCGATGTAATTCTTTTCGTGGTCGATTCACAAGCGCATCTTGAGGAAATTGACGAACGTATCGCCAGGTCATTGCAGAATTCAGGACGCAAGACCATTCTGGTTGCAAACAAGGCGGACAATGAGGCGTTCGACTCCGACGCCACAAGATTTTATTCTCTGGGACTTGGCGAACCCCGTGCCGTAAGCGCGCTGGTGGGACGCAACTCCGGCGATCTCCTGGATGATATAGTTTCTCTTCTTCCTGCGGCCAGCGAAGAACAGTTTGACTCAAACTCTATTCGTATTGCGGTAGTTGGGCGGCCGAATGTTGGCAAGTCGAGTCTTATAAATAAACTCATCGGTGAGGAGCGACAAATTGTTTCCGAAACAGCCGGGACGACTCGCGACGCAGTCGACTCACAAATTCGAATAGGCGAGCAGGATTTTACTCTGGTAGACACCGCCGGAATGCGACGAAGCTATAAGGTTGTCGAGGATATCGAATTCTATATCAATCTCAGAGCGTCCAGGGCTCTACGTTCTTGTGATATTGCTCTCATTGTCTTTGACGCTTCCGAGGGGTTGACCAGTCAGGACAAGCGCATTATCGAACTTGCGCATGAGTTTCGCCGTGGAATGATTTTGGTTGCGAATAAGTGGGACCTTGTAGAGAAAGACTCTAAGACCGCGGATCATATGACGGTCGACCTAAATGACAAGCTTGGAATTTATTCTTTCATGAAAATAACTTACATTTCGGCTCTAACAGGTAAACGGGTCCACACTCTTTTGAAAGAGGCGGAGGAAACTTATCAGCGGTTCACCCAACGAATACGCACTTCAGAGATTAACGAATTTCTCGCAGGAGCTCTTGAGCGACGACCACCTGCTTCGACTAAGGGAAAAGAAGTGAAACTTAATTATGTCAGTCAGCCGGATACCGGCCCGCCTACCTTTGTGTTTTTCTCAAACCATCCGAAGCTGATCCAGAGATCATATATACGCTTCCTGGAAAATCGTCTGCGCGAACGATTCGACCTGATGGGGGTTCCAATTCGCCTCAAGTTTCTGCGAAAATAGTCCTGCCGCTTTCGATAGATTCTCCTTACTTCGAAAAAATCCATAAATAATCCTCCCAAGCTCAAGACGCCTCCGCTCTGACCGAAACTCTGAGCATGGGCAAGAATATGACATTAGGATCAGGAGTTGATGAGGAGAATGTGGCGTCCGCTTCCGAAAAAATCCTTCAGCTGGAAATCGAACTTGATCGTCAAAGTCAAAAACTAAGTGATCTCGGGATGATGGGCGCCGTTATCGCGTCGATGCTCGATAATGAACAAGCGTTGCCGGTTGTGATGGAAATGGCCCTTCGTTCCGTCGGAGCGGAAGTTGGAGCAATTTTGATGGAGGAGGGGTCTGAGTTAGTCACGAGAGTAGGTTGGGGGATTGATGATGTGTTACTCCGCTCGATTCAATTGGAAACGGGCGAACACATAAGCGACATATACAACGATTCGGAAGAAGCAATTTTAATAAACACTCCTCTTACAGCTAAGAATGTTGGAGTGCACATTCACAATCTGTTGGCGACGCCAGTTAAATCTCGAAACAAACGACACGGATTGGTTATTGTTATCAATAAAGAGGGTGGCGGAGATTTTACCGATGGAGACAAAGAAACTCTCCAGGCTCTCAGTAATTTTCTTGCCGTTGCAATAGAAAACGCACAACTGCTCGAAGAATCGCTTGAGAAGCAAAGAATTCAGCAGGAACTAATCGTAGCCCAGCAGGTACAGGAGAGTATTTTACCTAAGCAATCATTGCAATTTCCGGGAATAAGTATCGGCGCAGTTTATGTGCCCGCCAGAGAAGTTGGCGGAGATTTTTATAGCCTTATTCCTCTTTCGGATACAGAATTCGTTCTGATAATTGGTGATGTGTCAAGCAAGGGCGTTCCTGCAGCTCTAATCATGGCCGCCGTGTCCGGAATAATCAATGCGACTCTCAAACATTGTCCGAACATGGCCATCTCCGATCTGGCCTCTCAACTCAATGACTCGCTTTGTGAGGGCATTGTTAAAGATAAGGATATGTTCGCAACGATTTGGTTTGGCCGTTTCGATCTGAAACGCGGGAAATTAACATACTGTAATTCAGGTCATCTTCCGCCGCTCTATCGCCGATCCAAAGATAATGAGCTTTCGGAGTTAAGCATCGGTGGATCAATAGTCGGTCAGTTCCTTGGGATAACTTTTGATGAAGGCTCTCTTGATTTTGAGAAGGGGGACTCATTTGTCCTGTTCACCGATGGATTGACCGAGGCTGAAAATCGCGGAAAGGAACTCTTTGGAAGAGAGAGAGCCGCTCAGTTTTTCCGTAAAAATGCCAATTTGGAACCTCAAGAGTTTTGCGACAGACTGAAATCACATGTTGACAATTTTGCGCGAGGATCATCTGATGAAAGCCACGATGACTTCACGGCGCTTATGGTGAGGATAAACGAGGATTCTCGGGTAGGTTAATTTTGGAACAAGCCGTTTCATTCAGGTATAAATTCTCATATCCCTCTATCTTAGAGTCTGAGAGCAAGATGTTTGATGACCTGGCTGAGACTCTGGAGCAGTGTCGGATAGGGGGCCGTCTGGAATGGGCGATTTGCCTCTGTGTTTCAGAGGCGTTTTGTAACGCACTGCTGCATGGGAACAAAATGGATCCCGAAAAAACTATTTTCTTAGCGCTAGACGTTAATCAGCAGATAGTTAGAGCCGATATTACAGATCAGGGAGATGGCGATATTGAGAACATTCGTATGCGATCTATCCCCAGTGATCAAACCGAAACAGGCCGCGGATTCGATCTTATTGAACGCACTGCGAATCGATTGGAGTTAACAAACAACAGAGAAGCGCCTGGACTTACTCTAAGGATGGAGTTCATTAGAAGCGAATGGGACTAGGAGGGCGCGAAGATCAACTAATCTTCAGTCCTGAGAAAGACAGAGATTACCAGCTCTCAAGAATTTCAGAGAACAAATATTCAATCATAGTTATAGCGGAGGCATTATGGAAATCGCAACAAACCAATCAGGAAACGTAACAGTTCTGAGCTTATCGGGGAGACTTGATCTTACTGCCGGAGTGGCATTGAAGGAAACGGTAATGAAGTCTCTTGAAAACGGATATGGAAAGATACATATGAATCTCGACAAGGTTGATTTCATCAATAGCTCAGGTCTTGGAGCGATGGTTTCAGTAATGAAAGAGATTAGGATCAGACACGGGCGAATGACCCTATCGAATCTGGCGGTGTATGTAAACGAGATATTTGAGATCACTCAGCTCACTCACATTTTCGAAATCTTTCCGACGCAAGAGGAAGCAATCGCATCGTTTGAGAAGGTAACTACTGCGTAATGCTAAAGTCGTTTTTCTTTTCTGATATAGATAGAATAAACAAGCTGTGGAAATGACAAAGAGTATTGAAGAGCTTTTTCTTCTACTTCGATCTAAAGACGCCGGAGAACGTCTGAATGCCGTTGATCTTCTTGCGGATCTTAGTTCAGACGAATCAATCGCCGGTATCGTAATGGCGCTTGAAGACACTGACGGAGCCGTTCGGGAGTTAGCGTCAGATAGTCTCGCGCAAATGCGCGGGGACACGCTGACCGCCCTTCTTTCAGAATTCTTAAGCTCTGAGAATATCCGAACTCGTAACCTCGCCGCCGAGATTCTTGTGCGAATTGGCTCGGAAGCGGTAATTGAACTCATCCAGTATGTCAAGCATACGGACCATGATGTTAGAAAGTTCGTGGTTGATACTCTTGGATTGATCGGCGACTCGCGCGCCGTCGAGTCCATTTGTGAAGCTCTCTGGGATGAGAACGTGAATGTTGTCTGCAGCGCCGCAGAAGCCCTCGGTTTGATCGCTTCTGCGGATACAGTAGAGGCTCTAATCGCTGTTTCAGACAAGATCATTGAGGCCCGCCCTCAGGCCCTTGAGGCGTTGGGGCGGATCGGAGAGGACACAGCCGTAGACTATCTGTGTGAAAGATTGAGCGACGAGGAGCGCCTCTATGTGTACACATCCGTCGAAGCGCTGGGAAGAATAGGGTCGGCAAAATGTCTGCCTCACCTTCTTGATTTACTTAATCATAATTCGCTTCAGATAGCTTCAGAAGCCTTCAAAGCCGCCTTGACAATATCGCAAGGGACTGCCAAAAGTGTTGAGGAATGCGTTTCGCCTGACAGGTTATGTGAATTTGTAAGAGATGGATTCATTTTAGGCGAAGAGCATATCCTGAATATGGCCGAGAGAAATGACGAAATCTGGCAAAACATTGATTTTATCGAAAGTATTTTGTCGGAGATATTATCTCTGCCAAACGAAAGCAGAAACATACTCATAAGAGTCGCACAGAAGTTCTCTGATGTGTTTGCAAAGACTATTCTCGAAATGTTCGGCGAAGCCTCCGCGGATTGCAAGCTAGCCTTGCTTGATATCCTCGAAGTAACATCGGAGCCTGCAGGAGCGTACGAAGTTACCAAGTACTGCTCAGACGAATCCGATGAGCTGCGGGCGAGACTAGCGCTATTTGTTGGAAAAATGGGAAACGTGGATTCGGCAAAAACGCTGGCCAGACTCTCCAGAGACCCAATTGGAAATGTTCGCGCAGCGGCTTTCAAGGCGATGGGCTGGCTGGGACTGGAAAGTGAAATTCCAATTCTGACAGCCGGTCTAGGTGATGAATATATAGATGTACGAAACGCCGCGATGGGAGCGCTGGTCATGATCGGTGGCCAGACTGTAATTGATAACTTCACCTCAGATCTGGTTCACAACAACGTCGAGCGACAAAGGTTGGCGGCGTCTGCGCTAGGGTTCATTGGGGAAGACGATGTTCTTGAGCCACTTACAAAGGCAGTAGGCAGTAGTGAAGCTGCGGTTAGAAGAGTGGCCATTGAAGGCCTAGCCAAGCTCGAAACGTTCTTTGATTTCGAAACGGTGCTAATGGCGATCAACGATGAAGATGAATCAGTTCAGCAGGCCGCGATGACCCTGGCTGCGCGGAATTTTCCGCAAAAAGCGCCAGCTGTTCTGAAAATGTTCCTAAACGATGACAATGTCTGGCAGGCTTGTCACGCAATATCCGCTTTGAGCGAAATAGACTCAAATGATACGATTGAAATGATACAGGGAGCGCTGGGCCATCCGAATAACATTGTCCGTATCGCGGCAACTGAGGCGCTGGCGAGAATGGGGGCAACTTCGACACTGTCGGCCTTAAGGAAGCAAGACCCCGGAGACAACGATGACTTAAAGTGCGCTTTAGAAAACGCTATTCAAGAATTGGAAGAAGAACTGTGAACAATACAAAACCCAGAGTTTTGGCCGTCGACGATGAACTGCTTATCCGCGATTTACTCTATGATTTCTTCAATGAGAAAGAATGGGATGTTACCGTCACAGAGAGCGCCGAAAAGGCTCTCGACCAAATGCGTGCGCGCGAGTTCGATATTTTGATAACAGATCTGAAGATGCCAAATATGGACGGACTTACGCTGATTGAGAAAGCTCGCAATCAGAAACCGAATCTTCCTGTAGTAGTAATCACCGGATACCCGTCAGTGGAGTCAGCCGTAAAGTGCCTTCGCCAGAAGGTGGATGACTATCTCGTAAAGCCGTTTAACGTTACTCAACTCTACAAAGTGGTGCAGGGAGCGCTCAAGAACGCCGAAGACAAGGACTCAGCCTGAGACACCTTCTAAAAGCCAATTTGAGTGGAGAAACGTCGGTATTAGTTAATCGGTGAGCCACGATTGTCAAAATTTTCTATGGTAGCGCAATGATGGAGTTCCGAACAGCGTAACGATTTTGCAGGACAAGATCTCTAACTGGAATGGATAAATGGACTCTGAAGACAAACAGAACCTGAGTATAGAAGAGTTCCGGCACATTCGTGATTTCATTCATGACAAATCCGGAATTTACTTCACGGATAACAAAGTCTATCTGCTTAGAAATAGATTGAGAAGCAGGATGGACGAGTTAGGTTTAACTCGTTTCAACGACTATTTCTACCGTCTCAAATATGACACATCCAGGTCTGAATTCAATAAACTCATGGTCCTTATCACAACTAATGAGACCAGCTTTTTCAGAAATGAACCTCAATTACGTTCATTCGAACTTGAAGCGCTACCCTTAGTCATCAAGAGAATAGAGGAATCGGCCCGAAAGAAGATAATTAGAATTTGGTCTGCAGGATGTTCCACCGGAGAAGAACCATACACTCTGGCAATGATTTTAAAGGAGAGGCTGCCAAAGGGTTGGTACGGTGAAATCATGGCATGCGATATCAGTGAACAGGTCCTCAGCAAAGCACGACGGGGTCAGTATCATAAGAACAATATCAAAACGTTGCAACGATATTATCGCGACAAGTACTTCACGCTTGGGGACGATCTATATACAATTAAGCCTGAGATCAAGGCAATGGTCAAATTCAGTCATGTAAATCTTAGCGAAACGAATAAGCTTCATCTATTCACGGGATTCGATTTTGTCTTCTGCCGCAACGTAATGATTTACTTTTCGGATGAAGTGAAGAAGAGAATTGTCAAAGCATTCTACCAATCTCTGAATCCGGGTGGATTTTTCTATGTCGGACATTCTGAGTCCCTACATGGTATATCCAAAGCGTTCAAGCTGATGTATTTCAAAGAAGCGCTAGTGTATGAGAAAGAGGGCGCCCTGGCCAGGTCGGAGAGACGAGCAGGCGCTTCTGCTGTAACACCTTCCGTGCTAGCAACTGAAAAAGTTTCAACTAACAGTGATGACGGTTTCTCAAGGGCAATGGAACTACTCAGAAAAGCCCGTGGGAATGTTGAGGCTCATCGCAATATATCTCAATCTACAATGGGCAGGTGAAATTATGGGTAAAACAGTATTAGTAGTAGACGATTCTTCCACAATCGTAAAAATTGTCGCATTCGCACTACGAGACCGCGGATTTGATGTGATGACCGCCTCCGACGGAATGGAAGCGATGGAGAAGATGTCGAAGTCGGAGTCTCCGGTGAGTTTGGTAATAACGGATTTGAATATGCCAAATCTTGACGGATATTCTCTGATTGATTCTCTTAGAAACAGTCCGGAACATAGCGAAACACCAATCATAATTCTTACCTCGGAAGCGGGCGAAAAGGACAAGGAACGCGGAAAAGCTCTCGGCGCCAGCGCTTATCTGGTAAAACCATTCAAGTCATCAACCCTGATGGCCGAAGTAGAGAAACAGTTGACATAATATTGTGTTAACGGTAGGAAGGAGCTTTAAACAATGTCTGATATGAAAATTCTGGCTGTTGATGATTCATCAACCATGCGTAGAATCATTCTAAACACACTCAAGAGAGCTGGCTTCGAACATGTAGTCGAAGCTGAGAATGGTAAAGATGCGCTGGCCAA
>JACZUZ010000471.1 GCA_022572905.1 Candidatus Zixiibacteriota bacterium
ATACCAGAATTTCAGCTGTTTTTGTGCCAAATAATTTGTTCCTCTCATCCTTATCTCCAGGATCTCCGGTTTCACCAAAGATCATTCTCCAGCCAGAGGAAATTCAAGAGAACACATCGGGCCAAAACTAAAATGGGTATGCTATTGAAAAATTAAAGGAGGACAAAAACAAATTTCGTGGTGTGCGGGTGTCCAGACTCGTCTGAGCGATTCGGCCGAGATCATTGAAGTCTCGCCGGAGACATATTTCTGAGTGGGCGGCAGATGTCCACATCCGCCCGGTCTTCATTCGGCCGAAAGTTTGGCCATGACATCATCGGACATTTCGAAATTAGCCCAGACCTTTTGCACTTCATCGCTTTCATCAAGCGCTTCGTAGAGTTTGAAGAATTTCCCTGCCTGTGATTCATCGAGAGCCACTGTATTGGTTGGGTTCATAATCATCTCCGCTGATTCAATCTTAATACCGCCGGACTCTAACGAAGAGCGCACAGATTCTAATTCGCTTATGGAAGTTGTGATGACAAACATATCGTCATGCGGCTCCATATCCTCAGCCCCGGCCTCAAGCGCCGTTTCCATAGCCTTATCCTCATCCAAACCCTCCGCGCGGATCAGAATCTGGCCTTTCCTTTCAAACATCCAGCCCACACATCCATTTTCACCCAAATTACCACCGTACTTTGAGAATATATGCCTCACAATGGCCACAGTGCGTTGCTTGTTGTCTGTCAGGCACTCTATAAATACCGCCACTCCGGCAGGGCCATAGCCCTCGTAAGTTATCTCGTCATAGACCACGCCGGGTATCTCGCCGGTGCCTTTTTGAATAGCCCGCTTGATATTATCCTGAGGCATATTCTGAGCTTTGGAGCTTAGTATGGCGGTGCGCAGACGCGGATTGCTGTCGGGGTCCCCACCTCCATCGCGGGCGGCGACAGTGATTTCCTTGATCAGCTTAGTGAAGATTTTCCCGCGCGCGGCGTCGGTTTTACCCTTCTTGCGCTTGATCGTAGACCATTTGGAATGTCCGGACAAAATATATCTCCTGATATCTGGAAAGACTTGCACGCCCGACGAATTTTCGGACCGGGTCGTTCATCTATAGTAATCACCAACGCCAATAATATCAATTCCCTGCCAATCATTACCCTCCGCCAAAAACCTCTTCCGATCACCAATATGCATGCGTTTAGCGTGATTCGACGTCTATTGCGACCGCTCAAAACACTAAATATTGCTTGATTTCTACGGATATTTTGGTATCTTCAAAACAAGTGTTTTGTTGAAAATGCGCAATGCTAGTCGTTGCGCAAAAGGAGTAAGCTTATGTCATTCATTTCTTCTCAAATAAATTCTATAATGGTCCGGTCGAATCCCGGGATCGCAATCCGCCGACCCTGGGGTTCATTATTCGCCATAATTGTGATATGCGCCACCGCCGGGACTTCCGAGGGCGCCGCGCCGGGAGTTGGCCCGGAGTCCGTGAGTTCAGCCGCCCAGGATAACCTTGTTGTTCCTGATAGCGTTTTCCTGCTGTGCGAGATCGAAACTTTCTCGTTCGGTAATGTTGGCGGCCTTGGCGGCAGTGATTGCTGGGGGTGGTCCGCCCCCGATAGTTCGGAGTACGCTATCATGGGAACGCTTAACGGACTCACCTTCGTGAATGTGACTACGCTCGAGGTTGTGACGACGATTCCGGGACCAACGATCGCGTGCTCAAAGTATTGGCGGGATATGCGGACATATCAGCATTACTGCTACTGTGTATCTGAATGTAGCGGGACGAATCAGGGTCTGATGATTGTCGATCTTCAGTATTTGCCGGACAGCGTTCATCTCGTGGGAACATTTGATACAAGCCCGAACGGAGATTCCACATCACATAACCTTGGCATCGATACAGTCACCGGTTTTCTTTATATAGTGGGGAAAACCACATTTCCCAACCCGGCAATGCACATTTATGACTTGGCGGACCCGGAGAATCCCACTTTCGTCGGTAGCTTTGGGAACAGCCCAGGATTTCACGATATCAATGTCCATAACGACACGGCCTACATTGCCGAGGGGTTCGCCCCGTTTTTCTCAATCTATGACATGAGCGTGAAGACCCCACCGACACTGTTGGC
>JACZUZ010000472.1 GCA_022572905.1 Candidatus Zixiibacteriota bacterium
AGGAATTGAAAAAATACTCAATACTGTCATGCTGAGTCCTTCGCTTTGCTCAGGATAAACTCAGCGAAGTATCTGTTCAGGTGTCGGGCTAATGCTCTAGTTCGGGCAGGATCCTTCACTAATGTTCAGGATGACAAGAACTCCACATGAAAGCTCGTGGTGGCCCATCTTTCAGGTGGGTTTTTTGGTGGGCGGCTGATGTTCACATCTGCCCCATCTTAATTAAAACAAATATAGTCAAGACCCCGACGCGGATAATCCGCGTGCGCTCCTGACCTACAAAGAAACGACCGCCTTACAACTCCTTCAGCTCCAACTTCCCGTCTTTCATCTCAACATAATTGAAACGCCGGATAAATTCGCCGGTGTTGATATAGATTCCTTCCGGCCAGTCGTGGTACAGCGGCGTATGCAAATGCCCGATCAAGACCGCGTCGTAGCCTTCCTTTAGTTTCGTGCGGGCATAATCTTCGTAGGCGCCGTGGAAGGAATGGATTCCCAGATCGGTGCGTTTGGAAGTGTGTTTGCGCGATGATCCCGAAACCCAGCGCGCCAGTGAAATTCCCCAATCGGCGGGGAGCAGGCGATAGAGACGGATATTGGTCCTGTTGCGCAAGATTCGTTTGAGAATTCGGTAGGGCCAATCCTGGGGCGCTAGTCCGTCGCCGTGAATAAAGAATATCTTTTTACCTTGCTCGATCAGGATCAGCTCTTCGCGATGAATCGTAATCCCGACTTCATCAGTAAGAAAATCTCCCAGCCAGAAATCATGATTGCCGGAAACATAGTCAACCGGAATCCCCGACTCCACCAAATCACCCAGGCGAAAAACTATTTGCAGTTGTTGTTTGGGAATAGCGTGTTTGTATTCAAACCAGAAATCAAAAAGATCGCCGAGTATAACCAGGCGATATCCACGCTCTTTGACGATTGAGATCATTTCAAGCGCTTTCGCGCGCTTTACTTTTTCCGTGTCGGGATCATTGGCGCCCAGATGCGCGTCAGAGAAAACAAAGAGGCTTTTGCCTCTGGCATTCTCACTTGCCACAGAGTCGGTTTTTGAGGATTGTTTGGAATCTATCATTCTCTCTCTCTTACTTAGCGAAGAGTTTCCAGGAGAATGAGGCCCTAGCCAAATTTCTCAGCCAGACGTTTGAGAGAGTGATGATACGAGTCAATTAATTTATCCAGCGGAAGATTTATCAAATCATTTATTTTCAAATAGCCAGCCCCAACCGTTCCAAGTTTGGAGAACTTTTGACCGGCGCTTTCCATAAGTTCCGCAAACTTCTGGCAATGTTCCGGCGCGACAGAAACAATCACACGCGATTGGGTTTCACCAAACAACAATGAGTCAGTTGGAATGAATTCTTCTAATGAAACATCTGCGCCGAGCGGGGTCTCAATATTTCCGATACAACATTCTGCCAACGCCACCGCAAATCCGCCCTCGCTTGTGTCGTGCGCGGAAGCGACCAAACCGGACCTGATGGCCAGGAGGAGAGATTCTTGGAGATTCAATTCTGTGTCCATATCAAGTGCCGGGACTTTGCCGGTAGTCAAGCCATGAAAGAAGTTCAAATATTCGCTGGCTCCGATTTCGTCTTTGCATTCTCCGAGCAGATAAATTACATCACTTTCAGACTTAAACCAACTTGTCGTGATATGCGCGACATCATCGATCAAACCAACCATGCCAATCACCGGAGTTGGGAAAACTGTGCGCTCGGCGTCTTCATTGTAGAATGAAACATTTCCCCCGGTAACGGGAGTTCCCAGAGCTTTGCAGGCTTCACCCATGCCGGCTATAGCTTCGGTGAATGTATAGTACACTTCCGGTTTGTAAGGATTCCCAAAGTTAAGACAATTGGTTATTGCCTGTGGCTTGCCGCCGGAGCACACTATGTTGCGCGCCGATTCCGCAACCGCAATCCTCGCTCCCTCGCGTGGATTCAAATAACAATAGCGTGCGTTGCAGTCTGTTGCCAGAGCCAGCGCCTTCTTGGTTTTCTTAATTCGCACAACTCCTGAGTCTGACCCCGGCTCGACTGCGGTGTTTGTGCGCACGGTGCTGTCATATTGGTCATAGACCCAATGTTTGCTGGCGATATTCGGCGCGGCCAGTAAGCGTA
>JACZUZ010000473.1 GCA_022572905.1 Candidatus Zixiibacteriota bacterium
TTTGTTGGCAGAGAACGCACTGTAGTTCGAAAGATCAAAGAAGCGCTCACCGCGATAAAGCTCGAACGCAACTATTCCAAAGAAGAGATACTGCAGATGTATCTCAATCAATATTACTTCGGGCGGGGCGCCTATGGTATCAGCGCGGCCGCACGGACGTATTTTGATAAAACCGTTCAGGAACTTGACATAAAAGACTGCGCATATCTAATCGCTATTCTCAAAGCGCCGAGCCGTTATAGCGTAAATCATGAACTCGCCAGAACTGTGCGCGATCGTGCGCTTTATGCTTTTTACAAAACGGATAATATAGCCCGCGCAGAATACGATAGCCTTCAGGCGGCCGATCTGGGTCTTATTACTCCGAAGCGCAATGTAGGAAGAGCGCCATATTTCACCGAAATGGTTCGTCAATATATTCAAAAGAAATACGGCGACGACGCTCTCTATTCCTCTGGGTTGCGCGTATTCACCACTCTCGACTGGTCAATGCAGGACGCTGCCGAGACGGCGTTGAATAGACGGATAGACAGTCTGAGAGCTCGTGTCGCCAGGACAGTCAGTATTGAGGATAAACAATTCCGCATTCAAGTTCCCGATACACTCGATGAATTCGGCCGTCCGGTTTTTGAGCTAAAGAAAATCCAGGGCGCGTTAGTTGCGATTGACAACGAGACCGGAAGCATTGTCAGCATGGTTGGTGGCCGTGATTTTCAAGAGTCAAAATTCAATCGAGCGATTCAGGCCCAACGCCAGCCGGGTTCATCTTTCAAACCGTTTGTATATACAGCGGCGATAGATAATGGATTCAGACCTATGGACATTGTTTACGACAACCCAATCGTGCTTGATATCCCCGGCGCCAAACAATGGCGCCCCGCTAATTTCGATAACAAGTTCATGGGGCCTCTGACTGTGCGTGACGGCATTCGGCTCTCGCGGAATTTAGTTTCGATCAGCTTATTGCTCAAAGTAACCGCGCCGCAAGTGATATTCTACGCCAAGCGATTTGGAATCACTTCTCCCATTCCAAATGTCCCATCCATCGGTATCGGGTCGAACGAAGTCACAGTAATAGACCTTACATCAGCCTTTACTGTTTTTCCTAATCATGGAATTCGAATTAAGCCACACTACATTTCCAAAATCGTCGACCGCTATGGGAATGTGCTTGAGGAGGTCTTGTCTCCTGCCAAGGAAGAAGTTCTTTCAGAAGAATCCGCCTATATCATGGTGGATATGCTTAAAACAGTAGTCGACTACGGCACAGGTCGCGGTGTCAGATCGCATGGATTTTATCGCCCAACCGGTGGAAAAACCGGAACTACCAACGCCTACACGGACAACTGGTTTGTTGGATTCACGCCTCAGATTACCTGCGGAGTGTGGATCGGATTTGATGACAAAACAACACTTGGGAACAAGCAATACGGCTCCACAAACGCGCTTCCGGTTTGGACTGAGTTCATGAAGAGAGCGCATGACTCACTCCCGATTGAGGATTTTGAAATACCTGAAAATATTCTCTTCGCTAATGTTTGTCTTGAATCTCAAGCGCTAGCTACGAATCTTTGTGAAGATGTTCGCTATGAGGTATTCACCTCACACTCGATACCTATCGACATCTGTCCTAAGCATCCTTCGCCCAAGCTTTATCCCGGTATCGCAAAATATGATTATTACAAAAAGGTCTCTGATCCGGACGATGAGGATAGAGTCACGTTCTAGGGCGCTTTCCAGGCCAATCCCAGTAGGTGCGCGCTCCAATTCTCCACTCATTCCCGCCCCCCGAAGGAGTCTTGCAAAAGGCGATTCTTTCTAATATAATCAACTTCAGCGAGAGCCATTTGGAGTCGAGAACTATAGCCAACCGCATAAACTAGCCTTCGACGTTCATTTCATCGCCGCTTCTCTAAATAGAATTTCATTAATCATAAGACTCTAACGGAGATCAAAGCCATGTCCACAAATGGAGCGAAACAAGCCTTGGAAACTCTAAATCATCGTGTTCGCGAGTATAGCATTCTTGAGTCCTGCCAGGCTCTCCTGGGCTGGGATGAGCGCACCTATATGCCACAAGCCGGCGGTACCTTCAGGTCAGAACAGTTGGCGCTATTGGCCGGAATGGTTCA
>JACZUZ010000053.1 GCA_022572905.1 Candidatus Zixiibacteriota bacterium
GTCTGGCCGTTGAGGCATTTCTCTTGCGAGGGGCCCTGATGAATCTGAGTCATCCGGTAGGCGCAAACTTCGCCATGGAGTTGGTAGATCACAAAGAGCAAGAACTGGTTAACGCCTTGATGAAATTATCATGGACAGGTAGCTGGGTAATTTCTGCCAGCGTTGGCGGCGCCATTATCGAAAGTCAGGGCTATGAATTACCTATGCTGATCACTGCCGGGCTGTATGTGTTTTCCTCGCTCTTATACTACGCCTTTTTCAATCGTTCGGAGTCCAGAATCAACGGATCTTTCGTAGTGCGAGAAGTGGAGGAGGCCTCATGAGCGGAATTCTGGAAGATATCATCGCAATCAAGAAGGCAAATCTTAAGAAAATCTTGTCAAACCGCGGCGAACTCGGAAGCAGGATTACTGCGAATGTTTTCAAATCTTCTTTGACCAAAGCGGAGGGCGTCGCCATCATCGCGGAAACAAAGAAAGCGTCGCCTTCACGCGGAATAATGATTGCCGACTACAACGCCTCCGAGATTGCTCTCGAATATGAGAAAGGCGGAGCCAGCGCAGTCTCGGTTCTAACCGAAGAGGATTTCTTCGGCGGTTCACCCTCTGACTTATCTGATGTCAAACGCGCATGTGCGCTCCCCACGCTATGCAAGGACTTCTTCATAGACCCGCACCAAGCGGCCTGGGCCAAATCGCATGGAGCTGACGCGATTTTATTGATTGTTCGAGCGCTGTCTGATGGTCAGTTACAGGAGATACTTGAAGCGGCGAATGAAGTTTCACTGGCCAGCCTGGTCGAAGTGCATTCTGAAGCTGAGTTCGAACGCGCTGTAAATTCCGGCGCAGAAATAATAGGCGTTAATAATCGCGACCTCGACACACTTGAAGTATCACTTGAAGTGTCAGAAAGAATAGCGGGGATGGTTTCGCAAGTCACGCGCAACGGGACCATTACTATTTCGGAGTCGGGAATAAAAGAACGCGCCGATATTGAACGTTTGCAAAAGCTGGGTTATGAAGCCTTTCTGATCGGTGAGTCCCTGGGAACAGCGGATGACCGAGTCGCGCATTTACAAGGACTATTGGGAAAATGATAGCCAGGCCGAAAATAAAGATTTGCGGAATAACCCGCCTGAAAGACGCCCGACTGTCTGTGAGCCTGGGCGCTGATTATCTGGGATTTATATTCTACCGCAAGTCCAAAAGATATATCTCTCCGGATGACGCTTGTAAAATCGCATATTCAGTCAACCCGCTTGTTTCGATTGTTGCGGTTTTCGTGGATGAAACTCCTGAACACATGCTTAAAATTTCCCGGAAAATCCGCGCTAACGTTATCCAACTCCACGGGAACCAATCGGAGCGCGTAGTGCGGAAACTACAAAGCGAGGGCATGAAAGTGGCTCTGGCGTTTGGCGTCTCGTCCAAAACGGACTGGAAACGGGTTTATGCAACCTCAGCCGATTTTGTTCTGCTGGATAATAGCGCGGAAAATGAAAAGGGAGGTACAGGGAAAGTATTTGACTGGGGATTGGTTCCCCGAAGAAAAATCAGGAATCTGTTTCTGGCGGGAGGTTTGGAAGCAGGTAATTACGGTAGGGCTATTAAGAAATTCTCACCTCTGATCCTTGATTTCAATTCCGGCGTAGAAGTCAGACCGGGTCTGAAGTCTTCGGTGAAGTTAAAGTATCTCTTTAAGTCACTTGCGGAGACACTATGACTCTGTTGACTGGAAAATACCCCGACAAACGTGGTAGGTTTGGAAAGTATGGCGGTCGCTATGTACCGGAGACTGTTATGTACGCTCTGGAGGAATTGACCCAGGCCTATAAGTCGTCCAAGCGGGACAAGAGTTTCCAAAGCGAGCTTTCGATTTTGTTGCGCGATTATTCCGGTCGCCCAACTCCCCTGTACTTTGCCGAACGATTCTCCGATAAAGTCGGGGCCGATGTTTATTTCAAGCGTGAAGACCTCAATCACACCGGGGCGCACAAAATAAATAACTGCCTCGGACAAGCGTTGCTGGCCAGAAAGATGGGCAAGCGCAGAATTATAGCTGAAACCGGAGCGGGGCAGCATGGTCTGGCGACCGCAACAGTGTGCGCATTGTTTGATCTTGAATGTGTGATCTATATGGGCGCCATAGATGTCAAGCGTCAGATATCTAATGTTCGTAAAATGGAACTGCTAGACGCAAAAGTAATCCCGGTGGAAAGCGGTTCCAAAACTCTCAAAGACGCCACCAACGAAGCGCTGCGAGACTGGGTCACAAATGTAAGGGAGACATTTTATATAATTGGCTCTGTTGTGGGGCCACACCCTTATCCAGCTATGGTCCGCGACTTTCAGTCGATCATTGGCAGGGAAGCGCGCGCACAGATACTAAAGCGCGCCGGTCGATTGCCGGATTTGGCAATCGCGTGTGTGGGTGGCGGGTCGAACGCTCTGGGTTTGTTCTCCGCGTTTCTTGATGATAAGAAAGTAGATTTACTGGGGGTGGAGGCTGCTGGCAAGGGACTCACAAGCGGTCAACACAGCGCAACTTTAACCCTCGGCAAGCCCGGCGTGCTGCACGGTTCGATGAGTTATTTGCTGTACGATTACGACGGACAAATTACACTTCCGCATTCAATCTCAGCGGGTCTGGATTATCCGGGAGTGGGTCCCGAGCATTCGTTTCTCAAAGACAGCGGCCGCGTGGAGTATACATCTGTTACAGATAAAGAGGCGCTAAGCGCCTTCAAACTTGTCTGCAAGCTGGAAGGAATTGTCCCTGCTCTTGAATCGTCCCATGCTTTGGCGCATCTGTTAAAGAAAAAAGCGCTTAAGCAATATACAGGGCGAAGCAAATCCAAACGACCGATAGTACTCTTCTGTCTTTCGGGACGCGGCGACAAAGACCTCGATATTGTCATTCCAATGCGAAGGGACTCCGAGGGGGCGAAAATATAGCTATGTCTTCTAAAATTCAAAATTTGAAGAGTTCTGATAATTTATCTCGTAGCCATCTCGATGTTCTAGCCTCGCTGATGAGCGGTGTAAGAAACAATGGGCGAAAATTGTTGATCCCTTATTTTACCGCTGGGTATCCGTCGCTGAGGGCTACTTATGATTTGGCGAAACTTGCCGAAGATTGCGGCGCGGACATACTCGAACTTGGAGCGCCCTTCTCCGATCCGCTCGCGGATGGCCCAACAATTCAGAAATCAAGTCAAATCGCGCTTGACAATGGCGTGAACCTCGAAAGTATTCTCAACCTGGTGGAAAAAATCAGGGTGAAATCAAATCTACCAATTTTCATCATGGGATATTACAATCCAATTGAGGCCTTTGGGCCACGCAGGTTTGTCAAGGCGGCGTCAGCGAGCGGACTGACGGGTATGATAATTCCTGACCTTCCGCCCGAGGAAGGCGAAGAGTTCACAGGATTCGCTAAAGAGTCGAATGTTGCGGTGACATTTTTGGCTGCGCCCACGTCGACAGCAAAGAGGCTGAAGAAAATAGATAGCATGTCAACTCATTTTGTTTACGCAGTAACCGTGGCCGGGGTAACCGGCGCCAGGAAAAGTTTCGGCACGGAAACATTGGGCGCGCTCCGTCGGTTTCGACATGCGCTAAGAAAGCCGTTTGTAGCTGGCTTCGGAGTTTCCACACCCCAAAATGCCGCCAAGCTTGCCAGAGTTAGTGATGGTGTTGTTATTGGCTCTGCGCTAATCAAGGCTCTTGATGGGTCAGGATATAGAGCTGGATCAAAACAGATTGCTAATCTTCTCACAGCTGTTAGAAAGTCTCTTGACGGGCTGACCTGATTCGAAAGACAACCAGATATGATGCGCAACACTCAAAAGAATGATCCGAAGGACGGCAAAAATCGCCGAAACGAAATGCGTAAACGCGTAGACTTGTTGGACGTCGAGCTTCTCGATATTCTCAACAAGAGAGTCGCTCTGGTCATCGAAATGGGTAAGATCAAAAAGAAGGCGGGGATGAAGCTCTATGATCCGGGGAGGGAAGAGAGCGTCCTTAAGAGACTTGTAGAAGAAAACAAAGGTCCACTTGACGCTGAGGCTGTTGTCAGACTTTTTGAAAGAATTATTGATGAGTCCCGCCACGCCGAGCGCGTGCGAGTATACGATAGGGAAGGTTAGACTGGTAAAAATTATATGATGATTGTAATGGAGCAAACTGCCACCGAAGAACAGACCCAGGCAGTGCTCAAGAAACTGACCGAACACGGTTTCGATATTCATAAATCGACCGGAGCCACTAAAACTGTTCTAGGCGTTGTTGGTGATACCGCCGCAGTGGACGTTCGCGATTATGAAATGCTTCCCGGCGTTAGCGAAGTCATTAGGGTAAGCGATCCATTCAAGCTTGTTGGGCGCGTATTTAAGAGTGATGACACAATACTCAATATCAAAGGCGTCAAAATCGGCGGCAAAGAACTGGTTATGATGTCCGGGCCATGCTCGGTTGAATCTGAGGAACTGATAAGAGAGGCGGCTAGATTTGTCAAAAAATCCGGCGCAAAAATCTTGCGCGGTGGAGCCTATAAACCACGCTCATCGCCGTACACTTTTCAAGGACTGGGTCTTGATGGTTACAAATTTCTGCGCAGGGCCGCCGATGAAAATGATCTGTTGGTAATTTCTGAAGTAATGGATAGAGAGCAAATTCCCGAGGCGGTGAAATATGTTGACATTATCCAGGTCGGCGCCAGGAACATGCAGAACTATACGCTCTTGCGGGAGCTCGGAAATATTCCCAAACCTATTTTGCTGAAGCGCGGGATGTCGGCTACGATAAAAGAACTTTTAATGTCAGCGGAATACATAATGGCTGGCGGCAATCATGATGTAATGCTTTGCGAAAGAGGCATTCGCACCTTTGAAACTTACACCAGAAACACAATGGATATTTCAGCTATTCCGATCTTGAAAAAACTTTCCCATCTGCCGGTAGTAGCTGATCCAAGCCACGGCGCCGGTTTGCGCGATTTGGTAATTCCTATGGCCCGCGCGGCTGTGGCCGCTGGCGCTGACGCGCTTTTGGTCGAAGCTCATCAGGATCCGGATAACGCTCTTTCCGATGGCGCGCAGTCATTGTATCCGGAACAATTGGATGAGCTCATGTCACAGTTGAAAATTATCGCGCCGGCGGTAGGGAGAGCTCTGTGAGCGCGACTCTTCAAATGGCAAAAACGCAAATGGGCATCGATTCAATAAAGTATACAGGAAGCGAAACCGCTCTTGGCGCCTGCCGCTTGAAACTTGCCGAATGTTTGCGCGCGGCTCTTACGTCGGCATACAAGGACTCTCTCAATGATACGAATCTTCTGGATGCGGATTATATATATTCATCATTTGAACGTCCGCGCAATCCGGAGTTTGGTGATCTTGCCACACCGCTTTTCCCGTATGTCAAAGTCTTAAAAAAGGCTCCGGACAAGATTTTCGGCGAAGTGTCTGAAGCGCTGGAAATTCCGAAGGAACTAGGCGAGGCCAGTTTCGCTGGCGGATACATAAATTGGAAGTTAAACCTTGGTGATTTTTCTAAAGCCCTTTTGGACGAATGTCTGTCGAGTGAAAAACAATTCGGGTCATCGCAGGCCGGAGCCGGCAAGCGCATATTAGTGGAGTATTCGTCGCCAAATATCGCCAAACCTTTCGGAATCGGGCACCTTAGATCGACAATTATCGGAGCCTCACTAAAGCGCGTGTTTGAGTTCCTTGGTCATGAAACGGTAGGGATTAATTATCTCGGTGACTGGGGAACGCAGTTCGGAAAAATGATTGTCGCCTATCGAACCTGGGACGGAGAAAAAGCAATCAGCGAAGACCCGGTCCGCGGGGCCTATAATCTCTATGTACGCTTTCACGAGGAGGAAGATTCGAATCCGAGCCTGTCGGATCAGGCCCGCAAGGAATTCAAGAAACTCGAGGACGGTAATCCCGAAAGCGTAAAGCTCTGGGAAAAATTCAAAGACGTCTCACACCGTGAATTTCAGAGAGTCTATGACATACTCGGAGTAGAGTTTGATCTGGTGACAAGCGAGTCGTTCTTGAACGACAAAATGGAAAGCATTATAGGCAGGCTGACGAAAGCCAATCTAACCGAAACTTCGCGCGGCGCGCTGATTGTTAACCTCGAAGAATACAACCTACCACCAGCGTTGCTGAGAAAACAGGATGGCGCGACTCTTTACGCAACGAGGGATATTGCCGGATTGGTTTACAGATGGAACAAATACAATTTTTATGAGTCGCTCTATATAGTTGGCTCCGCACAGGCCGATCATTTCAAGCAGGCTTTTAAGGTAATTGATTTGCTTGAGAGCGCCGAGAATCTATCTGATAAAGAAAGAATGACCGAAAGGGTTAAGCATATCCCTTTCGGTTGGGTCAAATTCGAAGATAAGGCGCTTTCGACCCGACGCGGGCATTTGATTATGCTTGAAGATGTCCTCAAAAAAGCGATCTATTTGGCTAAAGAAAAAATCGCCGAAAAGAACCCCGACCTTGCAAAGTCAGATAATGTCGCAGAGCAGATCGGTGTTGGCGCAATTATTTACACCCAACTGTCAGTGCGCAGACTCAAGGATGTCAATTTCACCTGGGCCGCAGCGCTAAATTTCGAAGGCGAAACTGGTCCATACCTGCAATACACTCATGCGCGACTCTGCTCTCTTATCCGCAAATATGGTAAACCTGTTCCGGGAGTTGAGAGATTAGACTCTGAACTTTGCGAGAAAATGTTTTCTGACCAAATTTCACGATCTCTTATAACAACACTCGCTCGCTTTCCGGAGGAACTGGCTCATGTCGCCAGAGACTATGAGCCGAGCCACCTGTGTTCATATCTGACCGACCTTGCTACGCTGTTTAACAAATTTTACCAGCGCAAAAATTCGCACGGAAAACTAGTACGAATTATTGATGAGGATGAAAATTTGACCGCTGTCAGGATGATTCTTGTCGAATGCCTTCGTCGGACGATTGAGCGCGGATTGAATTTGTTGGGTCTCAAGGCGCCGCAGGAGATGTAGAGTGAAAAAAGCCAGTTTAAGAAAAAGCAAAGCGATCCGAAGAAAGGTCACCCGCAGAGAAGCGCAGATCAATTCAATCGGAATTCTGGGAGTTGGGCTAATCGGTGGTTCAATCGCTGAGAGATTAAGAGCGGAGCGGAACCCGGCGCTGATTTATGGATATGATCGGCCCGGCGTTCTCAGCGTCGCCAAAGCGCAGAATGTTATAGATCGGAAACTAGCGAGTCCCGCTCATGCCCTCGCATCTTGTGATCTGATTGTCCTTTCCGCGAATCCTCTGACTAATAAGAAATTCCTCAAACGTCTGGCAGCAAGTCGAACTCAAAGTCAGGCGTTGATTATCGATACCGGTTCTACCCAACTTTCTATTGTCAGACTGGCTGAATCTCTTGACTGGAAAAATTCGGCGCGCTTTGTGGCCGGTCATCCGATGGCGGGAAGAGAGAGGGAGGGCCTGAAAAACCGCATCGGGGATTTGTTTGTGGGACATCCATTTTTCTTTGATGATGGCCCAAAACTTTCGAAATTGAATCGCGCTCGCCTAAGTTGGTTTACCGGAGAGTTGGGCGCTTATCCATTGTTTGTCGATCCGGAGAAACACGACGCTATTATGACAGATATTTCTCATTTGCCGCAATTGGTATCAACGTCGCTGGCGAGCTTTGTGGCTCATCATCCGTCGAAATATCTGGCGTTAGCGGGAACCGGTCTTCAATCCATGATTAGACTCGGAGGCTCTCCCTACACTAATTGGGATGATGTATTTAAGGAGAATCAGGAGAAAATAACTTTGCGATTGACTGAACTAATCGCAAATTTGATCGAAATGAGGGACTCGATTTCAAAGGGTGATAGTGTATCGATTTATTTCAAACAAGCGCGCAGGAGTTATCGATGCTTGTGGTAATGGACCAAAAGGCGACTCCTCAAATGATTAAGGCCGTTGTCGCCGCTATCGAGGAAATGAATTTGACCGCGCACCCGTTACCGGGAGCGCAACGTACGGCAATTGGCATAACTGGTAACACAACCCAGATAGACGACGGGTGTCTCCAAGTATTGCCCGGTGTGCTCGAGGTTGTCCATGTTACAGCTCCGTACAAACTAGTCGGCCGTGATTTTCATCCCGAGAATACTCTGGTCGATGTAGATGGTGTTGTTGTGGGGGGCGAAGAACTCGTATTCATTGCTGGTCCCTGCGCTATAGAAAGTGAAACACAAGCAATTACGACAGCGCTGGCTGTTGCGAAACTTGGCGCCAAAATGTTTCGGGGCGGGGCATACAAGCCGCGCACGTCGCCATATTCTTTTCAGGGGTTGGGAGAAGAGGGTCTCAGGATTTTGGCAAAAGTACGAGAAGAGACCGGCCTAAAGATAGTCACAGAGGCTATCGACACTGAAAGTCTGAAGCTGGTGGTTGAGTACGCGGATGTAATTCAAATCGGCGCGCGCAATATGCAAAACTATAGCCTTCTAAAATCGGCCGGACGATCCGGAAAACCTGTTTTGCTAAAACGGGGGATGTCCGCGACGCTTACTGAGTTTTTGATGGCCGC
>JACZUZ010000054.1 GCA_022572905.1 Candidatus Zixiibacteriota bacterium
GTTCCTAAAGCAGCGTCGTAAACCATCGCACTCTTAACCGCTAGGTCTTGAGGGAATATAATTTTCACTGAGAATTCTATCGTGACGGTGTCACCAGAATTAGGAGACACTATGGCCAATGATTGTGGATCGACAAAGCTCTCGGTAGTTTTCGCCGGACTATTGGAATCATCCTCGCAACCAACAGCCACAATTGTGATCGTAAACGCCGCCAGCAGCAGAATAAAGATAGTTGATTTCAATATTGACCCACCTTTCAGAAAAAGAGTGTTGGCTCCGAAGATACTCAATCTCTCCACTTACATTTGACGCGAGTCCATTTGCTCGAATTCCGAGATCTCTCAAAAAAGTATGCGCCAAATATCAAGACTACACAATTGTAGTCCCTAAAAAATATATGGCCGATTCTACAATTGCGCAACCTCTTATGTTTCCTATAACGGCTACATTTGGTAGTTCCAAACAAGTCTTCGTAGGTCGAAAGTCTCGTACTTTCGACTATTTGCTTTCGGTTGATAATGAAAATGATAATAGTCGAAACCGCAAGGGATTTCGACCTACTTGATATTCTCGTGGGCGGCAGATGTCCACATCTGCCCCGTTCCAACATCGTAACACACTCAAAAAAAATACAAATTGCAGTCTTCGTAGGTCAAGAGAGCCGACGCTTTGTATCAGCGCCGGGTGTCTTGGCTATTTCTGTTCCTCCGATAAATAGAATTAATAGTCAAGACCGCACGATTGCGTTCCCGCACTCTGGGTCTTGACCTACAAAGACTCCGAGAAAGTATCAACCTTCCCGTAAGGCGCGACGCTCCAACAAGATAGCTCCGCTGTAGAGCATCCCCAAAACTTTATTCATCCATCGGCCCGGCTTTTCGTATCATCACTATGGACGAGCCCTCGTCACATGCCCGTACAGCGGAGCGTGAGGTGGAGCGAATGCAGTGAATCCAAAAACAAATTTACGAGGAGTCTTCATGACCACAAAAACTAATGCCACAATTTCAACCAGAAATATAATACGCATGTCGGCCAGTTTGGCGCTCGGAGCGCTTGTACTTATAGCAGCTTTCCCCGTAGACTCATATGCGCAAAGCGGAATGATATTTGGCAATCTGCAAATGGCGCGCACAATTGGAGACGGCGCCACACGCATGGGCGGCGCTTTTGTCGCCGGCGATGAGGCCACAACATTCTACGCCACCGGAACGCACGGACTGGGAATGTTCACTGAAGGCACACTCAGGCTGGGTCTTTCTGAGGCGGATTATCCCGGCTCCGACCCTGAGATTTCAATCGGGGCTGAACTCAAGTATCAATTCTGGAATTTTGAGGGCCAAAACTCACGGGGTCAAAACATAGACGACCCGATTGATCTTGCCTTTACCGGATTTTTTGAGCATGTCAGCCATTCACTATTCAAAGTGACATCATTTGGCGGGGGAGTGATCGCCTCGAAGCCGTTCAAAATGAACGACGGCAAGAAATACGGACCCTATGCCCGCGCCGCAATTCGTTTGACAACTCTCGATCCGAAAAATGTACAGTCTGACACAGACTTCAAATTCAGTCTCACTCCAGGCGGAATGGTTCAATTGACCCGCACAATGAATGTGCATGCGGAATTTAATTTTGACGACAACACAAGTTTCGCATTGGGCATTGATTTTCTGGTTGACTAATGAGCGGCGCCAGAATTTCGAGTAGGTTGATTGTTTGAATACCATATTGAACACGATATAGTTTTGAACTAAGAAAGTATTAATTTGAGAACCACAGCCTCCCGAGTTCGCTCGGGGGGCTTGTTTTAGTTAATACGCATAGTTTAAGAGAGACAACAACGACATATGGCATACTGGGACGCGGCGCTACTGGGATTAATACAGGGTCTGAGCGAGTTCCTGCCAATCTCATCATCGGGACATTTAACTCTCGCGTCGGCGTTATTCGGATTGAATGTTGTCGGTGGTTCGGCGCTTTCGTTTGAAATCGCAGTGCATATCGGCACGCTACTGTCGGTTTTGATTTATTTTAGAAAGAGATTATTAACAACAGCGCAGGGTGTTTTTTCAAAGGACGGCGCCGAAAGCAGAAAACTCGTGCGCTATATTGTAATCGGCACAATCCCCGCCGCGTTGGTCGGATTATCATTTAAGGACTCCATACAGGGTTTTTTTGCGGACCCGGCAATGACGGCGGCGCTTTTGGTAATTAACGGATTCGTGTTGCTGTCCACTGGATTCGTGTCGAAATCGAACAAAACAATGAATCTGAAAAGCTCCCTACTTATCGGAGTGGCCCAGGCCGCGGCGCTTCTGCCGGGGATAAGCCGCTCGGGTTCGACAATTGCAACGGCGCTGCATTTGAAAATAAGCCCAAAAGGCGCCGCGGAGTTCTCGTTTCTTCTGGCAATACCCGTAATACTGGGGGCGGTAATATTGAGCGTTGGTGATTTCGCGGCGCTGAATGAAGAACAGTTGGGAGTATTTGCCGTCGGCGCAATAGTGGCTTCTGTTTCGGGCTATATGGCCATAGGCTGGATGATGAAACTAATTGAAGCGGGGAAGTTTTTGTATTTTGGTATATATTGTATTGTGGCGGGCGCGACAGCTTTATTCTTCGTGTAGTAAAACCAAAGCGACGATATATTGAGCGCTCGGATTAAATTGGATATGACGCAATAGGAAATAAATTAACCTCACATGAATATACTGGTAATTCGATTCGGCTCTCTCGGCGATGTTCTTCTCACCGGACCGACTATTACGAATCTCAATATCAATTATCCCGACGCTCGAATTATCTTCCTGACGAAAGAATCCAATCGCGGCGCTGTTGCGATTCTCTCAGGTGTCTCGGAAATTGTGACAACGAGCTCATCGCCGGGAATTTTCGAAATCTTTCGCATGGCGGATAAACTTCAGGAGCGGGGAATTGATCTTATTGTCGATTTGCAGAGGAACACTCGGAGCGTACTCCTCAGAAAGCTAATCTCATCGACCGCGCAGGTCGCTTTCAAAAAAGACCGACTGCTTCGCCAGTTATTCGTGTGGCGAAAAAGAAAACCAACCGGAATAGATCATGTCATAGACCGCTACAACGCGAGCCTGGGAGAGTTCGATTCCTCCATTATTACACCAGTTAGGAGATTTATCATTAATGAAGTCAGTCTCCAGCGATCCGACGCCAAACTACCGAAGAAGCTCCGAAGCTGGATCGCTTCCGGCGAAAGCATATTAGCGATATCTCCGGGAGCGAAACACGAAACCAAACGCGCGCCATTCGAACTGTTTCGGGAAGTGGCCGCGTTAATGATCGCTTCAGACGGAATGAAAGTTCTTTCAATTATTGGCAAAAGTGAAGACGACTTAATTTTGACAAACGTCGGATCGCCAGACGATGTTCTGGAGCTAAAGAATTTTGCAATCAACGATGTGGCGCTGTGCCTGAAATATTGTAGCGCCACTTTGAGTAATGATTCTGCGCTGGCGCATTTGTCGTCCGGTGTGGGAGTCCCGACCGCTGTGATTTTCGGTCCCACTCATCCGAATTTGGGATTTGCGCCGCGTGGTTTCTATGACAAAGTTATTGAAACCGATGAGTACTGTCGTCCCTGCTCCCTGCATGGATCAATCAAATGTTTTCGCTCGGAGAGGTTTTGCTTCACCAGGATGAAGCCGGAGGAAATAGTCGAGACCTTGCGTGAAATGATAGCGAGAAAACACTTATCGCGGCCGGCGTTGTTTATTGATCGCGACGGAACAATTATAAAGGAAAAGGGGTTTCTTGGCGATCCCAATGCGGTCGAATTTGAGGATGGCGCCATAGATGGAATGTTGCGCGCACAAAAGGCGGGGTTTGCGTTGGTAATTATAAGCAATCAATCCGGTGTGGCGCGCGGAATTACTACTCACGAGCAGGTCCAAATTGTTCAGGAGCGAGTAGTGGCGCTAGCGAAAACGCGGGGAGTTGAAATTGATTTGGCCTTATATGCTCCGGGGTATCCATCATCGGTTTATGATCGCGCCGATCCGGAAAGTATTCGTCGCAAACCGGGCGAGGGAATGCTGAGCGAGGCCATAGAATTGTTGTCTCTTGATCCGCGTCGTTCATGGATGATCGGTGATCGCCAGAGCGATTACTTGGCTGGTCTGACAATCGGCGCCAGGACAGCGCTGGTTCGTACCGGATACGGATCGGAGCAGGAAGCGCGGGTGGGACTAAACTCGCCGGTAAAGCCCGATATTGTAGGGGACAATTTGGGAGTTGTTGTCGATCATATATTGAAGAGTATAGAGGAAACCACCGCAAACCAGCTTACCTCATGAAAAGCTGAATCCAGCCCGTCCATTGGAATTGGTCCGGCCACGGCGTATCTTTGTCCTAGCGACGCTCGGGAATCATAGAACAAATCGCCGGGAATTGAAGAGCCGAAGCGAATATGTCGATAATATGTCAATACTCTCAGCATAGCGTAAATGAGCCCTGTGGAATTCAATGGGGCCTAAAATACCGGCCACGTTGAGAGAGAGTAAGACAATCCCGAATGGAACCGCTCGCTGCCATAGCTAGTTCTATAATAAGATGAAGACGATAGCGAAAACAATTTCCCCGTTACTCAATCGACTGGCGCTGAAATGTCGGCCATTCATGGCGCTCGCGTTTCTTAGTCTGGCTATGCTAGTGGCGTCGCCCGGTTTGGCTCACGCTCAATTTTATTTTGGTCAAAACAAGGTTCAGTACACGCATTTCAAATGGCATGTAATGACCACCGACCGATTCAAAATCTACTACTACGAGGAGGAAGAATTTCTAGCCTCTGTCGCCGCCAGGATCGCCGAAGACAGCTATGATATTCTGGCGCGCAAGTTCAATCATGAGATTCACAATAAGATACCACTGGTTATTTACAGCTCGCATATTTATTTCACGCAGACGAACACAATCACCGGACTTATCTCCGAGTCCACGGCCGGTTTTACAGAGTTTCTAAAAGGCCGCATGGTTGTCCCATTCACTGGATCGTATTATGACTTTGATCATGTTATTCGACATGAGCTGACGCATGTATTCACGCTTTCGAAGTTGGCCAGAGTAAGCAAGAAACGCAGAAATCTCATCTCGCATCGTCCCCCGTTGTGGTTTATCGAAGGCCTCGCTGAATTCTGGTCTACAAAATGGAACAGCCAGGGTGAAATGATGGTGCGGGACATGGTGATAAGTGGCAGACTCCTGAGTATACCCCAGTTCTATCGGATAAAAGGAACATTTATGATGTACAAACTCGGGCAATCCGTATGTCAGTTTATTCATGATGAATACGGTCCCGAGAAACTGACAATGATTCTTGAAAACTGGTGGAAAGCGAAAACTTTCGAAGGCGTTGTCGAGCTAACATTGGGTGAGTCACTTGCGCAAGTTTCTAAAAAATGGGAATACTCGCTAAGGAAAAAGAGCCTGCCGTTGTATGGAGATAGAGGTTTGCCCGATGAAGAATCACGTCAGCTTACCAGTGACGGTGTTGCTGTGCGCGGTGTACCGGTTCGATTCGACGACGGAACCGGCGAGCGCGAATGGATCGTATATAAGGCCAATAAGCTTGGCTACGCCGGTTTGTATCTAATGGACGCCCGGGGCGAAAAGCACGGAAGCAAGACGCTAGTAAAGGGAGGGCGCTCCGCCGACTTCGAATCACTGCACTTTCTGGCGAGCGGACTCGATGCTAACGAACAGGGAATGGTGGCTTTCAGCGCAAAGAGCGGTGGCGCCGACGCGCTGTTTATGTATGATCTAAGTAAAGGCAAAGTTACTAAAAAATATCGATTTGATGAAATTGCATCAATATCATCGCCGCGCTTCTCGCCTGACGGCCAGAGTGTTGTTTTTTCCGGATCAGCGATTTCGGGGGCGCTCGATCTATATCTTCTGTCGCTAACTACAGCCACTCTCAAACGTCTCACCAACGACTTCTACGCTGACCTTGATCCCGCGTATTCGGTGAGTGGCGACTCAATTTATTTTGCGTCCGACCGCGGATCATGGGGCGATGATGGTTCACGTGATATTTATGTCTTGAGTCTTGAGACTAGTCAAATTAGCCAGCTAACCAGCGATCGTTATATCAACAGCTCTCCGGAGGTGTCAGATAGCGGCGTTTATTTTGTTTCCAATCGCGACGGAGTAAGCAACATATATTTTATCGACAATTCGGATTCGGTTAAACAAATTACACGTCTCCTGACCGGAGCGTTTAACCCGCGTCTAACTACAGATGGCTCCGAGTTGGTTTACACCGGATACCAGGACTCGCGTTTTCATCTTTATAACTGGACCGACACGACCAGCGCTGCGAACCTCGAATTCAGCGAGTTTGTAACCGAACCACGAGCAAATGGAGCCTGGAGACCGGCGTTGCTTAGCGCAAACACCGAAAAATCAACCGCGCCTTATAACAATGATTACTCGCTCGACATAGCCCAATCGGTAGCGTCCTATGATCCCGTTTTTGGAACTCTGGGTGGGGTTCAAATTTTGGTAAGTGACATGCTTGGTGACAATCTTTTCTACGGCATAATATCCAATACGGCCAGAACCAAGAATGATTTTGTCAAGAGCTTCAATGGCGGGATTAATTATCTGAATCTTGAGCGGCGAGTGAATTGGGGAGTGGGAGCATTTCATCTTTTTAATGAATATCGAAATGATGTCGATGGAATATTCTTTGAGAGGCAGGTTGGAGTTTACGGCCAGATAAGTTATCCGCTCTCAAAGTTCAAGCGCATTGAAACATCTCTTTATCTTCGATACAATGACAAAGATCTGTTCTTACGCGAAATTAGGCGAAAAGGAATGCTGGCAAGTAATTTCGTGAGTTTCATTTTTGATAATTCTTTGTGGGAGCCAACTGGACCTATTGACGGTCGCCGGATTAATCTTACGCTTGGCCTGACAACTTCACTCTCAGACGGTAAAGTCTATAACAGTCTGGCGCTGGTGGATATTCGCAACTACAAGCGCTTGGGAAAACGAAGCGCTTTCGCTACCAGGCTGTATGGATTCACATCGCACGGACTGGAGCCCCGACGCACTTATCATGGCGGAAGCTGGTCCTTCCGTGGTTTCAGTCGACGGGAATGGTATGTTCCGAACATATTGTTTATGTCGAATGAACTACGCTTCCCGCTAATCGACCGGTTACTTGTTGGCTCGCCTATTGGCGGTCTCGGGTTCCGTTCGATTCGTGGCGCCCTGTTCTATGATACCGGAGCGGCGTGGGAGGACGATTTCGACGGATTCGTTGGATCGTTTGGAGCGGGATTACGATTGGCGCTATTGGGATTGATTACATTTCGCTTCGATTATTCATATACGCATGACTATAAGACCATTCGGCCCCAGCCGGATTTTGACTTTTTCTTCGGCTGGAATTTTTGATTGTTTATATGCAAGAGACATTGTCAAAATTATCTCAAAATGGTTTTGCCAGAACGCTGCTAATATGCTTTGGAGTGGTTCTTTATCTGTGCGCATGTTCCAAGCCGTCTTTTGAACTAAATAACGAGATTTCTCAGTGGCCTTTTGCCCGTAAGAATATTGCAGGGAACACCGCAATTCAAAATGCGAGCTTTGATGGCAAACTTGACATTGTCTGGGAGCGCGGTATTGGCGAACACCCGCAGGGACCGCTAACGCTATCCAGAGGCGCGCTGCTCTATGCGGGATCGAAAAAACGCGTGTTCCTTATTGATCCTTCCAGCGGCAATACGATTAAGAAAATAAAGGGCAAAAGCCCTCCCCAGACTGGAGGGGTGATAATTGACTCGCTTTTCTATCGGGCGTCCGCGCCTCCGTATAACCGCGTGGAATGTATTCGCGTCGTTGACTGGAAAAGGGTTTGGCGGGGGTTGATATTCGATATCAGCGCACCGCTGGTTTTCAAGGATGAAAAAATGTTTCTGTGTGGCGGCGACGGAATTTTCTATTGTCTGAATCGCTTCTCAGGAGATCTAATCTGGGAATATGAAACTAATTCCAAGTTATCATCCGCTCCCGTAATAAGCGTCTCGGATACAGGCGCCGGGGGGATTGTAATCCTTGCCGCAAATGACGGCAACTTGATTTCGCTTAATTACGAGACTGGTGAGCACAGAAAAACAATTTGGATAGATACCGCTATCCTGGCCTCGCCCGTAGTAGATGTTGAGGGCGGTTATGTCTATTTATCGACTTATTCGGGTTTATGTAAGCGCATCAGCCTTGATGAATTAACTGGCCTGGCCTCAGCCCCCGATTCCTCTGTCGTTCTCGTGGACTCAGCGGCGTCCCACGATGCAATAGACTATAAAATGGACTATCGGATGGTTGCAGGGAGCTGGTCGTCACCTGTGGTCGGCGGGGGGCGTGTCGTCTTCTGTGATATTGCAGGAGGTGTTTACGCGTTCGATGAGGCTTCTCTTGATGCCCCACTCTGGAAAGCGAATTTGGGTGGTACATTAATATCGTCTCCGATAATCGTCGGCGAGATGGTCATTTTGGGGACGC
>JACZUZ010000474.1 GCA_022572905.1 Candidatus Zixiibacteriota bacterium
AGTTAAGGGGGATGATTCCGTACTCGGAACTTGTCTCAAATATTAGGACTCTCGACTTAGAAGCACATGATCAGCGCTTGTTTCACCTTCTCGGCGAAGTTTCTAGGGAAGAGGATGCTGCTGGCCGTGGAATGCTCAGCGTAGTCGTTGTGCACAAGACTGGAGATGGTCAACCTGGACCGGGTTTCTTCAAGCTCGCAAAGGATATTGGAAGGGATACATCGGACATTCTCAAATGCTGGAGCGACGAATTTAAACGTGTCCACGCTGTTTGGTCTAAGAAATGAGGTTCCGATTCCTTGAGAATCCCTTCGTAGAGCCGAACTGGCTTCTCGTTCTACCTATTGTTTTTGAAATCTGAATGAATTTCCTCTGTTAGGGGGTCGTCTTTATGGGTATGCGTTTCAGTTCAACTCCACAGTCAGCGCTTAACGGTGAGATAACAAAGCTCGCGATTATCGAGACAATTCTCGCAGTTCTGATTTATGTGGGAATTGGTCTCTACTTTGAAACGATAAAACACTTCGTATTTGCAATCGCGGTTGCGCCATTGGCGTTACTTCGGTCCAAGCGATCTGCTGAATGGGGATTAATCAAATATCAGAAATATTGGAACAAACTATTGTTTCATTATTTTGTATTTAACAAGCGCGTCGACGATTGGAACACGCGCTTTACCAATACGTCCTACTTTGTAACTTCTCTCATTGGCGTCGTGATGTTATCTGTCATCGGTATCGTTGTGAGAGTCATTGCAACAGTGAATTGGGTGATAATAACTCCCTTAATCACACTTACCGAAATGCCGCGCAATTGGGTGCGCCAAGCTTTGTGTACCGATTCTTTTCATCCGCCCGAACTTGTTCCACTAGAGGCGGTGAAAGGAAAAGAGTTTGGTGTCATTACGTTCGAAGACTTCTTTTTGGAGAAGCGAAACAAATCTTCGTTGCTCCATTTTGTTATTAGAACGGTCCTAGGCGTTCCCCTTTTCTTGCTAGCTTATCTACCTTCAATCGTCTATCGTGTCTCAGTAAAAGCAACTTCAATATTTTATTGGCCATTTATTTTTGCGGTTGATATGACCCTATTGAACAAAGGACCCTTAGTTTTTAGGCTCAAGAGGATCAAAGAAGGAGTACCTGAAAAGGTGCGTAGGTGGATATCGTCATTTATCATTTTGGGAGTCGCCCTGAAAATTGCGTTAATTTTCGATTTAGTCGACCTCGCGTATGTCGCTGCTCAGATACCGATCCAGAAGGCCAATGAGTTTCTCTTCATGAGCAATGCGCTCTCTTTCTGGAAAATTGGTTTGGTCGTTGATGCATCGCTGACTTTCTTCCTGCTTTTCTATGTGGATTCTGCTCTCGCGCGAATCGATAGTTCGAGAGTATTCTCTGAGAACAAAGCACAGAATTTAGTTTCGACAGTGACGTATATTCGAGCGACTATTGGAATCTTAACGATTTCGCATTTGTTCTACTTGATAGTAATCAAGCCCGGCTATCTTGGTCAAATGTATGCAGATATCTTATTATGGCTCAATGCCTAGCTTTTAGGTCGTGTGGCCCGGACATTTGTCCGGGTTTCAGATTCGTTTCCGCTTTCAAAATAAACTGATTCAACTTATCTTAAATTGAAGAAAATAGTCAGGACCACTGGGGCGTTGTTCACGCCCTGCGGGCACTGACTTACGAAGACAATTAGAAGTTATTTAAGGGGCAGATGTGGACATCTGCCGCCCACAGAAATACAGATAATAACTGACAAATCACTATCCAGAAATTGTCGTGCCAATGTTATGTGGGGCATAAGTGTAGCTCTATATGCTAAGGCTGGTGGAATACCATGGAAGCTAGCAGATTGGGACAAAGATGAGGCATATATTGGATTGAGCTTTGCTATAAAAAAGCACACTGATGGATCTGACTACACAACGTGCTGCAGCCAAGTCTTTGATCCAGACGGTACTGGTTTCGAATTTGTTGCGTACGATACAAGAGAATTTACAACCGACAGAAAGGGAAATCCTTATCTCAGCTATCAGGAAATGCAGTCGGTCTTCTCGAAGAGTTTGCATTTGTACCAGAATAGCCACAATGGCCGTATGCCGCGAAAAGTCTTTGTTC
>JACZUZ010000055.1 GCA_022572905.1 Candidatus Zixiibacteriota bacterium
TTCTATGCGAAACATTCTCTATATGTTATTACCTTGCCTTATTTCCTTCGCAGTACTTTTTCCTTGCGCTTAGAATTCGACTTTTTGCGAATCGGTTTCCGACGCGGCTTCTTAATTGTGTCAAGCAAAACTCGCGGAGCGTTTATTTCCATTTCAAGCAGGGCCTGCGATAATGTCTTTCCCTGCGGATCGACCATCAATGATCTTGTTCCGCCGCCTCCGAGCGATTGGTCCAGCAAATAATTCAAAGCCAACAAATTCTCAACTTCAAAACGAGTGACAGCGCCCCGCGTAATCCCTTTGAAAAACGCTTTGACTTTCGGAGTGGTCAGATATTTGCGCAGCCAGGCGTAAATCTCCGCCGAGCGCGCCATCAATCCAATATTGCACATATCCCCCTTATCGCCGGAGCGCGCATACGCGAGTTGTCTGAGTTTCATTTTTGTTTTGATGGCGTTGGATGGTGGAAGTTTGAACTTTTGCTTGGGAATATTAATTACATCCCCCGGCTTGCCGACCAACGGAAATTTCACAATACGTTCGGTGCGCAGACCATCGCAATCGAGACAGAGCACTCGCGCCGTGGCTTTGTTGCGGGACATCAAAGCCGGCCAGTAGGCCACAACCTGCTCCGGCTTGGGTCTTCCGCCGGTTACCGCAACGCCGGATGGACCCGAAAGAATCATCGATGGTAACAATACCCCAAACTCGCGCACCTTCTCGCGACTCTGATCGCGCACACCGAAGCGCAAAAGAATCTCATTTGGTTCATGGTTTTTTGGTTTTAACGACGCGGGCCAGATTGACCCCGCCCCAATAGCTTCCACTCGCGTGGCTTCATATTTTCTATCCAGGCGCTTCCAGAACATTTTTGCGAATGCATCCGCTTTTTTCATTACATTCGGCCCACAAACCAACAAGGCGCCCGACGCTTTCCAACCGTTGTCATGCGACATTGAAACTTTCAAAAATGGCGTGGGCGGTTCTCCCTTAACGCCTGTAACACGAACACGATTTGGCGCTTCCTCATCGAGATGGATTGTATCGAAGCGCGCGATTACGTCGGGAGTGATATACGACATCGGATCTCCCATTTCGTAAAGCAATTGCTCTTTGACAGTTTTCTCGGAAACCAAACCGCCGGCCTTGGCTTGTTTGGTGACAACAAATTCGCCCGACGGTTCCGCCTCTATTATCGGATAACCCATGTTGTTGAAAGTTTTCACTTCCTCCCAATCGGTGATATTTCCGCCCGATGACTGCGCCCCGCATTCAATAATATGTCCGGCCACAATTCCCGCGGCGAGTTTGTCCCAATCCGTCATCTCCCATCCGAATTCATATATCATTGGGGACAGTGTCACGCTCGTATCAGTTACCCGCCCGCAGACGACAATCTGGCAATCAGCTCGCAGAGCCTCAACCACAGGCTCGGCGCCGAAATAAACATTTGCGGAGAGGATATCTTTGCGGACTTTCCCGAATTTTTGGTCCGTTTCCATGTTGCGGAATTTCTCGCCCGATTTGCAGAGCCGGTCGATAGACTCCATGATGTCGTCGCCATAGACCACGCCGACTTTGACTTTCAAACCCATCTTGTTCGCGATTTCGAGAACCTTTTCTCCGCAGGCGATTGGGTTCACTCCGCCCGCATTGCTGATGACTTTCACGCCCTTCTTGACTATCAGCGGGAGGCATTCCTGCATCTGGGTGATAAAGTCATAGGCGTAACCGAATTGCGGATTGCGCTGTTTTTGCTTCATCAGGATGGACATGGTTATCTCGGCCAGGAAATCCTGGGTGATATAGTCCACCTTGCCGCCGGTGAGCTGGCGTTTCATAGCCCCGAGATCGTCGCCCCAGTATCCCCCCGCATTGGCTATTCGTATTTTCCGCTTCAAGATAATGCCCTAGTTGAAATTGTATCCTATTGTAGTTCAGAGCCTTAGCATTACGACCTGATCAGACGAACAACTCGCAATGCAATGCCCGATAATAGGTGTTGTTTGGATAATTGGCAAGTTCGGGGGGGCGGGGGTACGGGGAGGGGGAGAAAACAAGTGAAATCTCTTGGATTACCTTATTTTAGAAATTAGAATCCTTTAATGGGAGAGTTGGATGAGATTTTACGCCACTTGTCTTGTCTTAAAACAACACGATAAATAGTTAGTAATTGACGCGTAATGAATTTAGCAACCACAAAAATTACATCTACACTTACTCTATCTATATTTATTATAGCTTGGCTGATAGACGCGAAGCCCCTGTGGGGTGTCAACCATCTCATTTT
Source organism: Candidatus Zixiibacteriota bacterium (assembly GCA_022572905.1). Classification (GTDB taxonomy): domain Bacteria; phylum Zixibacteria; class MSB-5A5; order GN15; family JACZUZ01; genus JACZUZ01. The sequence continues at coordinate 2,291 of JACZUZ010000055.1, forward strand.
TCTTGAGACGATCAAAACCTGGCTAATTGTCACAGTTTGCATATTGGTTGCTTTCATTTGGAGCCCGCTTCTTCAAAATCAAAAATTTGATTCCGCCATAGATTATTTGGGTCGAGTATTCTGGTCTAATAATCGGTGGCCGAGGATTCTCTTTGCTGTAGTATTCGTCGGTATAGCTTTCATTTTTCAAGTACAAACCCACTTCCTCGGCGATGGCTACACTTGGCTGTCAAATTTTTCCAACGAATTCTATTTCCCGCACAAATGGACTGAGCCAATCTCGATCCCTGTATTACGAACGCTGCAATGGGCGCTCGGCGAATACAACTACGAGACCGCTTTGCTGGCCTTCAGGATAATCTCGTTTGCCAGCGGATTCATTGTTATAAGTAATCTTTTCTCAATATTTGGACGACTTTGCGAAGTCAATTCTCTTCGATTTATAGGAGTTTTCACTTTTGTACTTTCAGGCGTGAGTCTTCAGTTTTTTGGCTACGTCGAATTCTACTCGCCACTATGGGCGGCTATGACAACATTCTTTCTTGTGGCTCTCAAGTACATTAAGGATGGTCGCGGATTTTGGGTGGTTATTTCGTTTTTCTTGCTATCGATATTGCTGCATGTGCAGGCGCTTTACTTGGCCGGAGGCGTATCCCTTCTTCTTTATGATAGATACATGCGCAAGTTTGGATGTCGTTCAGCTAACAGGCAATTCTATTCTATTTTACTATTAGCTTCAATATTGCTAGCAATCACTCTCGTCTGGCTCTATAACTCAATGATTGAAGTTGAGACAATGTTTCTGCCTCTCATCAGCGGAAGTTTACAAAAACCAAGTTATTCGATGCTCAGTCCCAAACATATTTTTGACATTGCGAATTTGATATTCTTGCTCTTCCCAGGGGTTTTGATTTTAGTGGCTCTTTTTATTGGGAGTAAATCACCCAAAGTTGGAACAATGTATGGCCATTTTCTAATTCTCTCTTCGATAGGCTCATTAACGTTTCTGCTAGTGATAGATCCTGTAATCGGACTTGGACGTGACTGGGACTTAATGTCCGCCACACTGTTTCCGCCCGGACTGCTCCTGTTTCATTGGCTAAACTCTCGAACAATTTCGGTTTCGGGCAAGAGTGTTGTAATTTATTTGCTAGTTTGCTGTATTTTGAGCGGGGCCTTTTTAGCTACGAATATTGATGTTAGAGCTTCGGAAACCAGATTTCATTCTCTCTTGAGATATTACGGTACAGATAATCGTAGTGGATGGATAATTTTTGGAATCTATCTGAAGAATATAGGTGATAGTGTTCGTCTGTCTGAGCTTGAACGTGAAATGATCGAGCTTTTTCCGGAGGGAACTCTCATGAACCATGCGATTGGTCTGAATAAGAGAGGAAAACCAGCCGCGTCACTCAAAGTCACAGAAAGGTTGATTTCCAAAGATCCTCATAACCCGATTTATCTACAAATTAGAGGTAGAAGTTTCCACAAACTCGGACAGATTGACAGTTCAATTTACTGTCTTGAGTTGGCAAGGAAGTTGTCGCCTTATCGTGTCGAGATTATTGCGGAACTTGGCGAAGTTTATTTGAAGTCTGGAAGAATTGAAGAAGCGTTGAAAACCATGAAATCCGCAAGGAGGATGGATCCGCATAATGAGTTGTACAATGAAGGCGTCGGTATGGCATTCCTTCAGATGGGGAATTTGGATTCGGCCTTATCCATAGCCGCGTTTCTGTTAAACATGGATTCCTTATCAGTATCCGGACACCTATTGGCGCTCATGGCCACGGAGTTACAAGGAGACATTTCGTCAGCAAAGCGCCACTACAATATTTTCAAGAGGATAGGTAATGACAGATCAAGCTACAAGACTATTGTGCAACGCTATCAATATCTAGATCAGCGAAAGTAGGTCGAAACTACGAGGCTTCCCGCCTTAGCGTCAGCGCTGCAATATCATCGCTGAATTCGGGGTTGGCGAAACTGCGAGTGTTTTCTGTCCTTGCGCCTTGTTTCGGCCCGCCAAGCTTGAAGTTGTGAATTTCATCGATAGATCTCAGAATCCGGTACGATTAATGCGATTAGAGCAGCGACAAATGTGAAGGCCAATGCTCCAAGGACAATGTAATGCCGCCCCGAAGCCCCAAGATACAATGACACATCAGTGGTCTTTTCTTCCGAAACCGTAAAATCAACTGGATTGAAAACTGTCCGCTTCAGTTTGAGAGCCTCAAGATGAGCGTCGACGGAAAACCACCCCGCCATCCCGATAGACACTGACGCCACAAAGCCGGGAAATTCTTGTGGCTCCCTGTAATTTGTTCCACTTAAAATGATTCCAGCGGAAAAGTCGAGAGTTGTTCGACGGGATAACCCGCGCCGAAATCTTGGACGAATACCTATCCGCGATCCATATTCATCTGCGGCGCCATAAACAGAGAATCCAAACGCGTTTTTCATACTCGTGTTTTTCATCCAGCCAATATCGCCCGTGAGTAAGAAACGCGCTTTTGACGGATTTCGGTTTCTGCCTGTCACCAGAGACTTCAACCCCATCTCGAAAATCATGAAACTCTTGCAGTGATCAATTCGCTTCCCGCGAAAACAAAGCGGATCAACCTTGTCCGCTTCTTGAGCGCAAATTGTCCCGCCTCCAAGAGCCGAGAGTGCGATCCCAATCAAGACAACGCAGAATCCTGAGAATGGCTTGTACGATTTCATATTTGTTCAATCTCCTAAGACGCTTGAGCGCGTGCCAACCTCGCATGAGTGTCATCTTATCAATTCAGTCCCTATAAACATATACCCCCCGATTCGAGAATCCAAGAAGCAAACGATTCGCGCTCGCTTGTCGTTCTGGTATTCTTCAAGTCCTGACCCAGATCTCGTCAGCGTCGCTTGGAGTGACGTATCTTATTACGGGGTATACACTTACAATGTTACACAGACCTGACTGACTAACGCCGGAACATTCGAGAACCAACTGTTGTTGTCCCGAATATGGCCGGTTCCAGGTGTGAATTGGGCCAGAGAGGTTCGTGGCCCAGAGGTCGAAATCTCGAAGGTTGACAAAGGAATCGCACTCGGCTAGATTCTTGAGACAGACATGAACTCGCGGTGGATTCGTCTGTATAACCTCGAGAATAGGATTAAGACATCAGGTCCAAAATTAGTTCAGAAAAGTTTAATTCACATAAATTCTAAGTTAAATAAGCAGATAGATTCAATATACATAACCCCACTTTTTACAGGAGGAAACGATGACACATCGTACAGGAATTCAAGTAAAAACTTTCTTAACGTGCGCCCTTGCCGTGCTTTTCATGGCCAGCGTCGGATTCGCGCAGGAGCATCCAACTGAGCATCCGACCAAGACCAAGAAAGAGCACCCGACCAAAACCACAAGCGAGCACCCGAAGGAACATCCTACAGACGCTACAGCAACCAAGGCAGTCACGAAGGAAGCCCTGGCGGTAGCTATAACGTCTTTTGTTAACGCCGATTCCAAGCTCAAAGGCGGCTTCTTCATGGTGTATGACCCTGTGAGTGAGGCTCCTCTCCTATTAACGCTTACCAAGGTCCACGAAGATAAGCTGGCATTGCTTAGCGAAACTCTCTTCTTCGTTTGCGCCGACTTCAAAGAAGCCAGCGGGAAAATTTACGACCTTGATTTCTTCATGACCTCTGACGACGGGGGCCTAGTGGTTTCCGAGGTTATTGTTCACAAACAGGACAATAAGCCACGCTATACCTGGAGTGAAAAAGACGGAGTATGGAGCCGTAAGAAGAGCTAGAAATTGATTATTGAGTAATTGCCTTTTAAGTATAGCGAAATTAAAGCGGGCGATTGTGACATTAGAGTAATATTAACTTCGGTGATCGCAACGCCCGCTCTTTTTACCCTTGGAATGGCTTCCGTCAGTCAATGAAATCAAGAAAAAACATGCCCAAAATTCTTGCGATAATAACCCTGATGGCTTCACTAATCGTTGTCGCTCCGTCTGTAGCAAACTCTCCGACGCCAAACGAACGGAAGTTCGCATTTTCCTATGAATTCGAAATCACCGGAATACCTTCGAACGCTAAGCTCTTGGAGATATGGGCTCCCCTACCTCCGAGCGACGAAAACCAGATGATCGAGAATTTTAGAATCGACTCAAAGTTGCCTTACGAAGCAATTACTGACCCCGAATATGGGAATAGATTGATCAACATTACCGCAGTGGAAAACATCCCGCGTAATTTAATTGTAACGATGAGCTTTGATGTTTCCCGTTTTGAGGCGTGCAAGTTCACATCAGGCAAAGCTAGCAAATTGAACGACACCAGGAATCTAAAAAGATTCCTGGCCGCTGACGCGCTGGTACCGATCGACGGCGAAATAGCAAAAGAAGCTAAAGCGATTGTAAAAGCAGATATGTCTGACGTAGAGATGATTCGCGCGCTTTACGATCATCTTATCCAGACAATGAAATACGACAAAACAGGTATTGGCTGGGGTAACGGCGACGCGCTATATGCATGTGACGCGCGTAAGGGCAACTGTACCGACATCCACTCATTATTCATTGGCATGGCCCGCGCCTGCGGCATCCCGGCCCGTTTTGTAATAGGCTTTCCATTGCCAGGTAATGAGTCAGAGGGAGAAATTCCGGGCTATCACTGCTGGGCGGAGTTTTACTTGTCTGACCTCGGTTGGGCGCCGGTTGATATATCCGAGGCTATTAAGCGCCCGGAAAAGAAAGAGTACTTCTTCGGTTCACTCGATTGTGACCGAATTTCATTTACTACCGGCCGCGATATTAAGATTTCGGGCTCAGCCGGACAGGAAACTCTGAATTATTTTATATATCCGCACATACTGGTCGATGGTAAACCATTCTCCGGAGCCAGCTATAAGTTCAGCTTCACAGACAGAGACGTAAGTAGTAATCACCGCTAGCCGTTAAATATATGCGTCACATCCCCTACCGCGCTACTCCGCTTGTGTGGGCGCTGACCGCATGTCTTCTTTCCACAAGTATTTTCGCAACAAGATTATTTGCCGACGCCAATCTCGGTGACAGTCTCGTAATAGTCGATCTTGAGCCACCCAGAGCGGGAAACGTTCTTGAATCGTTCAGTTTTCGTTCTCTAAAAAACAAACTAATAAGCTGGGATGAAAGCGCCAGGTCCTTGAAAATAAATGACAGCGCTCTTAATCTTGAGGCGTTGATCCTTCATGTCTTCCAGCCTGATTGCGGTAAATGCAAATCCCTGGCTGTCTCGCTTCAAGCGCTCAGCGCCAAATACTCTGACAGTAATATCTTTGTACTCGGTATAGCCCATCGCAAACAACCGGCTGAATCCAAGGCTTTCGCCAAAAAACATGATCTTACTTACCCGATATTGGTCGCCACCGATACCGAGTGGGGCCGACGCTGGGGACGCGGCGATGCATTTTACATTGTTGGTTCGTCCGGATTGGTCGTGTATTCGCAGACCGGTTACAACTCAAGCGACCCTGAGTCGTGGGGACACGTAGTAGACGACTTAATCGGAAGTCGTCGTAATTTAATTACCGAACCCAAACGCAAAAGATTTCACGTAGGCGATACTCTGCCAAACATACAACTACCGTCTCTCGGGGACCGATCCCCGATGACACTGAGTGTTCTGGGTAATGACTTGAGTCTGACTAAAGCAGGCGCGAAAGAGCAAAAATATCGCGCTTCAATCGGATTCTTTTCACGCTTCTGAGCCTTTAGTATTGAGGAGATGGGCCATCTCCAGAGCCTCCATGAAAAATACAGCGACTCAGGTTTGCTCGTTTATACGATAGCCATGCATCCTGACCCCGAAACAGCAAAGATGGTTACGAAGGAGCTTGGAATTACATATCCGGTTTTTCTGGGAAACGGATCGGAGCTTGGCGAACAGTACGCCTACGGCTGACCGGCCTATATCACTGACGCCGGCGGCGTCATTCGTTACACCCAGATTGGCTTTGAAAAAGGCGACGAAAAGCGCTACGAATCGATAGTGCGCGAACTGCTCGGTCTTTGAATCTCCGAATTTTGAACTACCTACATTACACGGAATTGAGGCGAAATAAAAAACGCGCCCCCGTCTTTATTGACCTGAGGGCGCGCTTGAAATCTTAGGGCTGAGCTAAGACTCTAAGCTATTGGCTTTAGCCTTCGGTACTCTTGGCCGCTTCTTTCTCCGCCGCCACCATCTTGGCGT
>JACZUZ010000056.1 GCA_022572905.1 Candidatus Zixiibacteriota bacterium
CTATGCAACAGGCAATCGCCGGGGTTCACAGAGTTCTGGGCGCAAAACATTCCTATGACCCAACAGACAAACAGGCTCTGTCGATCTGGGACACAACCCAAGGATCAGAATTCTGGAATATGTTCTTTATTGCTTTTCGGGCGTTCCTTGTGATCATCGGCTGTTTTACGCTTATCACCGGGGGAATTGGAGTGGCTAATATTATGCATGTTGTTGTGCAGGAAAGAACCAAGGAAATCGGAATCAAGATAGCTCTTGGCGCTCACAAGAAAATGATTCTCGCTCAGTTTCTGGTAGAGGGAATGCTTCTTACCGCAATAGGAGGAGCGGCTGGGTTTATCACGGCTTTTGGTGTAATCGCAATAATGCCGCTTTTTAATCTTAAAGAATATATTGGAACACCAAGCGTTGACGCTCTGGGAATTATTATATCAGCGACCGTGCTGGGAATTGTCGGAATTACGTCAGGCTTCTTCCCAGCAAGACGCGCATCCAATATGCAACCCGTGCTGGCTATAAAGCTTTTCTAAAGGGTCTCTTCCGAAAGACATTTCTAACTAGCGTGAAAATATAATGAGAAAACTCTCAATACTCTGGAATGTATTTGTTCGCGATTTCCGCAAGCAAGCCGGCAGAATGACTCTAACCATTATCGGCCTTGTCTGGGGAACTATTTCTATTATGCTCTTGCTTTCTTTTGGAGAGGGGATGCATCACCAGATGATGATTAATAATAAAGGTATGGGTGAGAATATGGCCATTGTCTGGGGCGGTCGAACGAACAAGTCCTACAAGGGATTACCCAGCGGACGGAGGATTTGGTTTCACCCCGGGGATATAGAGTATTTTGGGAAGAAGCTCCCGGAATTGAGAGTTGTCACCGGCGAATACATGCGCTGGGGACAAAAGTTGAACTACGGTGACACTTACCTAAACAAAATGATAAACGGATTGTATCCTGTTTACGAAGAACTTCGCGCACACTTTCCTCAGGAGGGGGGAAGATTCATAAACGACCTTGATATGAAACTCAAGCGCCGCGTGATCTTTCTGGGAGATAAAGTCGCTGAGGAATTAATGCCCGATATCAAAAACCCGGTTGGAGAACTAGTGAATATCAACGGAATGCCCTTCACGGTAATTGGAGTTCAGGAACCCAAACAGCAGATGAATAGCTATGGCCCCCAGGACGCCAATAAGGTTTCAATTCCGGCCACAACATATCAACTCATGTGGAATGAGCCGTATCTTGATAACATTCTCTGGGCTCCTTACGATAAAGATATTGATCAAATGGATGAGTTCATAGAAAGATTTAATGAAGTAGCCGCCGCCAAGTATAAGTACGATCCCGACGACAAGGTACTCGGTACCTGGAATGTTGTCGAAGGCCAGAAAATTATGAATAACATCCTGATAGGAATGAAATGGTTTCTGGGATTTGTCGGTTTTATGACTCTGGCTATTGCTGGTGTCGGAGTGGCCAATATCATGTATGTTTCCGTAAAAGAGCGCACCCGTGAAATTGGAATCAAGATGGCAATGGGCGCCAGGCGGTCTTTGGTGTTGTGGCAGTTTGTCTGCGAGGCTCTGTTTATAACATTCACCGGCGGCGCTATAGGTATATTGCTCATCTATTGCTTGACGGAGACGCTTAAGATTCTGCCAATAGATAACGATGTTCTCAATATGATGGGTTATCCGACAGTTTCGTTTATTGACGGAAGCATAATTATTGTGATTCTGGGAATAATAGGACTCCTATCAGGATATTTCCCGGCGCGCAAGGCCGCGTCGGTTACGCCCGTAGAGTCACTGCGATACGAATAGAAATTTGTAACCTGGGGAATAGCGATTGAGGCGAAAATGATCAAACTACAGAATATCTCAAAACAATATATAACAGGCTCAGTTAAATTCGACGCCTTGCTTGAGATCAATCTGGAAATAAAAGAGCGTGATTTCTGCGCGGTAGTGGGACCATCGGGATCGGGCAAGTCCACGCTCATGAATATCATAGGATGTCTTGATATTCCTACCGGGGGAGAATATTATCTGGATAACAAACCTGTCTCCAGCCTGAGCGCCGACGAACTGGCTGATATTCGCAATCGCAAAATTGGGTTTGTATTTCAAGCCTTTAACCTGCTCCCCTACGCGACCGCCGAAGAAAATATTGAAGTGCCGCTCCTTTTTGCGGGACACTCGCGCAAAAAACGTCTTGAACGCGTGAAATATCTGCTCGAAAAAGTTGGCCTGCAGGATAAAGCGCTGAACAAGCCCACCGAAATGTCGGGAGGCGAAATGCAAAGAGTGGCCATTGCCCGCGCGCTGGCTAATGATCCGCCTCTTATACTGGCCGATGAGCCCACCGGTAATCTCGATTCAAAAACCGGTGAATCAATTGTGAGGCTCTTCCATGAACTGAGCGCCGAAGGCCGGACTCTCCTGGTCATTACTCACGACCCCAACATAGCCAGTCAAATGCCACGAATAATTCACATGCAGGACGGCCGCATCGTGAATAGTCATGCCCATGCCGCTTGAATTTTATTTCCCAAAAAATCTTGATAAAATACCCAAATATTTTGGGCGAAATGTCTTGCCAACTCACAGCGAGTTTTCGCACATTTGAGCTATGCTCAACCGGCGACTCCTATATGTGGTAACTTTAGGAATTTTTTCGGTGTCTCCACTTTCGGCTAGAAATATCCCTATCCCATTTGACACCAGTTCGACAATCCGATTTGGAGGTGACAGAGATGTTCTTCCCAATGTCATTTTCGAACTGGGCCGTCAGGATTATCTGAGCGCGTTGAACCCGGACCTTTATCCAACGCGGGGCGATGTTCGCTCAGAATCTCGATGGGTGCGAAGAAACTGGAAGCCTTTGAGTCTTTTCTGGCGAATCTATGGCGATTCCGTCTTAACCAGTCTGGTAACATACTCCGGTATTCCCTGGTCGCAGGATAGAATCACTATTCATATTGTAAGATATTTTGGAGAGTGGGAATCTATCTCTCCAGCTACTATCCCGATTGGGGGGAAAAGGACCGGCGCCCAATTCGAGGCCGCTCCTTCCGGAGCCGAAATGTATCTCCACCTGATTCACGCTCTTGCCCATCAGCTACTTGCAGGAGCTTCAAAGAGAGATTTCCCCGAGCTGAAAAACCCGCTTACCAAAGCCTCGCCTTTCCATCTGGAAAGATTAGTCGAACTTTTGGCGCTCACAGTCGCGGTTGATATTTTCAAACGTGACGACTTTCTGGAAATGACGCAATCTGAATCATATGCAAATAGAAGAAAAGGCGTCAAACTCTTTTTTGATGATATGTGGGGTATTTGGATACTCTCGGAGCGGGCCCCTTTAATCAGCTATCTACGCGATGAACCTCGTCGGGGGCAGATGGTTTTTCGCGCGGATTCCGCCTTGGCGGCGCTATCGCACAAGCAAAAATCAGAATTCGCTGTGCGCCAAAGGAAACTACCCCACGGCGGTCAGATGGGTTTGGCATTGGAGCCGGTTAGCTCAGGATTGCGAGTGACTGCGGCCGATCCCGAAAGATTAGCTTTCGCTTATGGCATATTCGAGGATGATATTCTGCGATCGGTTAATGGAAAACCCGCGCGCGATTTACGGGAGTTCTATCGAGAGTTCCTGAACTCATATGAATCGACAGGCGCTAACTTGAAGATAAGACGGGGATCTGATGAATTTATTATTCAGATCAAATTAGCGCCGATGAGTAAATTCTAGATCGAGAGCGCAACACATATCGCGCACGTGGATAAAATTATCCTGCAATAGAAAAAGCGGCTCGTACATTTCTGTGCGAGCCGCTTAAATTAATTTCGAGAATTTTTCTATTTATAGAAAATGTCTCAAGTATCGCTTACCAGCGACGGCTAGCGCGACGGGTGGTAGTCTTGCGACCACGGCTTCCGCCCCAGCTCTTCGCGCCACCGCGACGCCCGGCGCCAGCGGGTTTGGCCCAACGACCGCGCTTCACGCCTTTGGCGAATCCACCGGTACCGGCGGATTTGGCGACTATGGACAAGAAGTTAGCGTTCTTCCTCAAGCTCAAAGCGCCCGCTTTGGCGCGAACTGAAGCGACCGAACGGCCAAGAGACTTGGCGATAACTTCGTTGGTTGTGTTACGATAATGTTTTCTAAGCAGTGATACTTCGCCGGCAGACCAAACTTTGACGCGACCGTGATTGGTAGCTTTGCGAGCGGTTGTGGTGGTGCGTCTACCTGAAGTGGTGCGACGACGAGTGGTTTTGCGATAAGCCATTAGAGGCTCCTTTCACACTACTGGTTAAATCCGGAATCGCGCTAAAAGAAAAACTCAAAATCCCTTTGACATCTCCTCTAGTTCGACTCCTCCTCTACTTATTACTTCTTCTTTTTTTCTTTCCCTAATTCACTTACCAGCGTCTTAAGTCACCAAGGCCGGGAAGCGAATGAATCCCCTTTCGCTATTCTTCGGTTAGCTTTATCGCAATTGCCTCAAAGTCAAAAAAAACAGACCAAGCGGGCGGAAAAGCCAAAGCGTGAGGATTCATAGACTTATATCGGCCAATGGAGACTATTTCTTTCGTAGATTGGATAATTACTGAACATGTCTGGAGTTGCTCAGTAAGATGTTGAAATACAATAGCTTACATATCAATAAAGCTGGTCTTTGCAGCTAACGGGACGGAGGAGGGCCGAAGATTAATGATTTCTGAGAAAGGGGCAAGAATATTTTGGATTTGGCCGAATTGTACAGGCTTCAATTAAGCTCGTTCATGAAGAGCAGTAAGAGAAAAATAAGAGACTTGAGTCACATTTCGAATGCGTTCGAATTCGATCAACGTTAATTTCGGTGTGAATCTTAATTTGTAATGTGTCTGAAATAGTGTCGTAGCGTGGAGCCTAGAGTCGCTCAACAGGAAGAGTCATGCATCTGGCGCCGCCTCTGCCGCGTGAAAGCTCAGCGCCATTCAATGTTACCAGTGTGCGGTTAACACTTTCAGGATCGCCGCTGATAAATTCATCAGACGTGACAATCGAAAATTCGGCTTCCCGAAATCCGCGAATCGTTTCAGTGTTGCGCTCATAAATAAAGGCAACAGTCGGTTTGACCGCAAAAAGATTGGCCCCGTCAGTCCACTGCTCGCGAGTTTGAAAAAGAGGAGCCTCGCCGCCGCAACGTATTCGGGTTGGGAAATCATAGCCCAATTCTCCAAGAGTGGAAAAAAGACCGTCTGGATTTTCAGAAGAGGATTTTTTTGACTCTCCCCGGACATTTTCATAAATCATCGTTACGCACGGTGAAGATCCATTTGTTTTTTCAAATAGCGGCGGATAATAGACAATCTCCTCCGGTCCGATTACTGTGAACACAGTATCCAGATGCATTGTCGAGCGTTCCTTGGGAAGCTTCACCACAACGATTCGCTGAGCGAAGTTTTCGCGAAACATCCTCCGGGCCAACTCCTCAATCGCGGATTCGCTTGTGCGCTGACCGCAACCAATAACGATCGTATCCTTATCCAGAACCATTAGATCTCCGCCCTCCAAACTCATTGGCCCCGATAATTTGTCGCAATTCTTCTTCGACTCCGATTCGCCGAGAATGTCTACTATATTCAAATTTTTGAAAGTTGGATGATATCCAAAAACAAATCTGGCCAGAATCCCCTCTCTTCGGCGGACAGCTTTGGCCGGATGAGAAACTACGACACAGTCTGCGAAAACCGCCGCAATATCCCTTGTGAACAGAATATTGGGAATTGGCTTAAACAAAATTTTGGCTGGTTGATGCGGCAATATCAGTTCACCGCTAACCAGAGTCTGTGACAGTCGGCTGGAGTCGATATTTTCAGATTGCAATAGGGCTTCGTTATTGGGGTTCAATCCCTCAAGTCGGACCACCTTATCAATAAGCTCGGAGCGGATGTCGACGATTTCAAGGACATCAGTCAGTAGATCACAGAATTCCAGAGCGCTGTCCTTTCCTGCGACATGGCGCAGGCAGTCCACAAATTGCTTATGCTCCTCTTCGGCTCGTGTGCGAAAAAGTATATCCTCTACCAGATAATTCTCGGCGATATCATCCTCGACAGGTATCAAATCCCACTCACGCCCGGGAGAGTGGATAATCACTTTTTGCAATCGGTCATATTCGGAACGGAGTGACATATTTGAACTTCGACTTATTAGTAAATTATTTCTTGATGTCTCAAATTCCTGAGAATGAGTCCGAACTCAAAAACCCAAGTCAGGTGAAAATATAGTCTTTCTCATCAGAATGAAACCCCGCGCCCTCTGGTCGATCCGCCGCAAGTAATTGATAATGAAAGAAAATTCCCCCGGTTGCAGCTAATATCAGTATACCATAGATTGAATCGACATGAAGCCCTCGCTCAATCATATAGCCATAACCACCAGTGACTTAGTTTCTGCTAAGGCCTTCTGGGAAACTGTTTTCCAGGCCGAGAAATTAGAGCGCCCTTCCTCCGGAATTAGCTCAGAAGGGGTGTGGTACAAATTGGGTGATTTGGAGCTGCATATTCTTGTACGTGAAAAGCCCGGAAACAAGACCGACCAGCATTTCGCTCTCGAAGTCGATGATTTGGATGAATTGAAGCGGCGGGCCAGGGGAATGGGGGCGATGGTCGAGACGAGGGAGTCTTTACCCGAATTTACTCGAAGAGTCTATCTATATGATCCGGATGACAATCGAGTTGAATTACTTCAAAAATAACGCCCCAAAATTATTCCCAGGCGAGATTGCGCTATCAGGAGACTTTTGCGATAATACATTTCTTGAGCCGGGCTAAAGTTAGTCTCAAAGCCGGTCCGATCAGATATACAAGTTTGAAACCATTTAAAGACAGACTATGACATATAATTATGGGCGCTAATACCAAATCAATCGCCGTAAATCCAGTCTCCGGTGTAAATATTTCTTCACCTGGCTCTAAAGCGGATGAACGCTCTCCGGGAAGGTTTCGTCTGCGCTATGAAAAAATCCGCGCAAAAGGAAAATGGTTTCTGATCGGTTTTTTTGTATTCTATCTGGTGCGCGACACTCTTTTGTATATTGTACTTCCCTATTATGCCGGGAAGTACGGTTTCAATCTTTTTGAGTTTCTATTCTGATTTGATATTCTAATCAAACATGGCCACGCCGGCGCTTAAACATTGGAGGTCAAAATGAAACAAAGCGCTTATCGAATCTCGTTTCTGCTCACGGTCATCATACTCGCTTCCTGCACTAAGATCGACTACATCGGCGAGTCATTTCCGTCTACAACTCATGTCGATATCTACTTATCTGTGGAATCTGTTGAGCGAGAATACACCGTTATGGGTTATATGATCGCTACTGCCGATGATATGGTCAGCGTGTCTAAGATGCAGGACAAAATGATGAAGAAGGCTAGGGGAAAAGGCGCGGATGGCATAATCATACTCGGATTGGAAAGATATCAATCGGGCGAAAAGACTTCCTGGAGTGAGACTACCACAGAAAAGGATGGCAAAACAAAGACCTCCGGTTCAAGCTCCACGAGCGCCGATGAGAAAAAGGAAATCAAAGCCACTCTGATAAAGTATAAGTAGGTAACTTGGTCAAAAAATCCATCGTCCGCAAAATTATTAGTTGTCCCTGGCCGGGCGATGATCCCCTTATGATTCGCTATCACGACGAGGAATGGGGCGTTCCTGTGCATGATGATATACTGCATTTTGAATATCTGATTCTCGACGCCGCCCAGGCGGGTTTGAGTTGGAAGACAGTTCTTCACAAGAGGGAAAACTATCGCAAGGCTTTTTGCGGCTTCGACCCAGCGAAGGTGGCTCGAATTACCGAAAAGAGGGTCGCCAGACTTCTTCAGAACCCCGGGATAATACGAAACAAGCTGAAAGTTCGCTCAACTGTGACCAATGCGCGGGCCTTCCTCCAAGTCCAGAATGAATTTGGAAGCTTCGATAACTATGTATGGCGCTTTGTCGACGGTCGCCAGATAGTGAACAAGCGTCGAACAGAGAAAAATGTCCCGGCCAAAACCAAACACTCAGATAAAATGAGTCTGGACATGAAAAAGCGCGGATTTAGTTTCGTGGGTTCAACAATCTGCTACGCCTATATGCAGGCAGCCGGACTTGTAAATGACCATCTGGTTCGATGTTTTCGTCACGACATCGTTCAGAAATCTTGACGGCCAGGAACTATACAACAACTACTCCCCCTCGAGAGAACATGAAAACCATGTTCGCTTGGCTTTTGGTCAGGGGAATAACATCAGACCCACATTAAAGCGCAGTCGGCCTTTTTCATTTGAATCACATTTTATTCTGAGTGGTTGACATAATTAACCACTATCGATATACTCTAGGCCGTGATTGTCCGATATTGGATAATCCGATTTCGAATAAAATTATATATGCTCCCAATCGCACGATTGTGAGCGAACCGATTCCCGGAACAAGCATATGCCGCGAACT
>JACZUZ010000057.1 GCA_022572905.1 Candidatus Zixiibacteriota bacterium
TTTCAAAATTCCAACAGGCAAAAGGGGCTATCTTGCGCCCCGCCGTATGGGCTGTTATACTAAGCTCCTGTGGCGGTTTCGCTTAGGCTAAAGCCAGGCCTAATAAGCTATTGTTTAGTACCATGACTGAAAAAACGAAAAATACCCAAGCGGATATTCAGTCCGAAAAGTCGAATGCAAGCGAGTCCTCGGGCGGCGCTCATAGCGCAACGCGAAGAAAATTTGCTACAATTTCTGATATCGAAATACGACGTCTCTACACCCCCGCAGACACCAAAGACATAAACTACGACAAAGATATCGGTCAACCAGGCGAGTTCCCCTATACGCGCGGAATTCACGCGAATATGTACCGTTCACGAGTCTGGACTATGCGCCAGTTCGCGGGAATGGGCAACGCAGAGCAAACCAATGAGCGTTATCATTATTTGCTCTTGCAGAAAACCGGAGGACTCTCTGTAGCTTTTGATTTGCCAACTCTGATGGGTTATGACTCGGATCATGAGCGCTCGCTGGGGGAAGTGGGCAAGTGCGGTGTGGCGATTGATACGCTGGCGGATTTTGAAGTTCTCTTTAAGGGAATCGAACTTGACAAAGTTTCCACCTCAATGACAATCAATTCACCGGCGTCGATCATGCTGGCAATGTATTTCGCTCTGGCTGAAAAACAAGGCGTATCAGCGGACAAACTGCGCGGCACATTGCAAAATGATATTCTCAAAGAATACATCGCCCAAAAAGAATGGATCTACCCTCCCCGCCCTTCGGTTCGGCTTATCACCGATCTGGTCGCCTACTGCACGGAACATGCTCCGCTCTGGCATCCGATTTCTGTTTCGGGATACCATATTCGCGAGGCCGGCTCAACCGCCGCGCAGGAACTGGCGTTTACTTTGGCCGATGGGTTTCTTTATATTGAAGAATCTATCAAAGCCGGATTGGACGTAGATAAGTTTGCGCCGCGACTTTCGTTTTTCTTTAATGCGCATTCGGATTTCTTTGAGGAAATAGCCAAATACCGCGCGGCGCGCAGGATTTACGCGCGCAAGATGCGCGACAAATACGGCGCTAAGAGCGAAAAGAGCCTGACGTTGCGCTTCCACGCGCAAACCGCCGGTTGCAGTTTGACTGCGCAACAACCGGAGAACAATATTGTCAGAACATCCATACAGGCTCTCTCAGCGGCGCTGGGCGGAGCGCAGTCATTGCACACCAATTCAATGGACGAGACTCTGGCGTTGCCAAGCGACAAAGCTGCGCTGATAGCTTTGCGCACGCAACAAGTCCTGGCTGAGGAAACCGGAATTATCAACACGGTCGATCCTCTGGGTGGAAGTTATTTTGTAGAGGCTCTGACAAACAGAATTGAAGCTGAGGCTCTGGATTACCTTGATGAAATCGAAAAGCGCGGCGGTGTTTATGAATGTATCGAAAGCGCCTATTTCCAGAGAGAAATAGCATCGGCGTCAATGCGCTATCAGCGCGAAGTCGAGTCGGGTGAACGCAAAATAGTTGGCGTCAATGATTTTGTAATCGAAGAAGCTGAACCGTCAATCCCCGTTTTGCAGATTGATCGTTCGGTGGAAGAGTCCCAGGTTAAATTTCTGGCAGAAATAAAACGCGAACGAGACAACGAGAAAGTTTCCAAAGCTCTTGCCGAGCTTAAAATTTGCGCGCAGGGCGATGGCAATACAATGTATCCGATTCTCGATGCTGTCAGGGTGTACGCCTCTGTCGGCGAGGTGTGCGACGCATTGCGCGAAGTTTGGGGCGAGTACACGGAGCCGCCATTTTAAGCCGCTTCAATGTCGAAAATTTTATAGCAAAGCCGGGCAATCATATCAAACAATAGAAACATATATCTATAATGAACGACCGAAAACTCAGAATCCTTTTAGCAAAACCCGGACTGGACGGACACGACCGGGGAATTCGCGTTATCGCAACAGCGCTTCGTGACGCTGGAATGGAAGTGATATACACCGGTTTGAGGCAAACACCCGAATCGATAGTAAGCGCCGCTATTCAGGAGGATGTTGACGCGATAGGCGTTTCGGTATTGTCTGGCGCTCACATGACATTATTTCCCGCGATATTGGAAAAGCTAAAAGAAAATGACGCGGAGGATATAGCGCTGTTCGGGGGTGGGATTGTTCCCAATGACGAAAAAGAAGAACTGGAAAAAATGGGTGTCAAAAAGATTTTCACTCCGGGAGCCCCGCTGGAGCAAATTGTCAACTTTATAAACGAGGAAGTCGCCGCCAACAGACCCAGGCGAAAACTTTCCTAAAGCGAATTCATCGCGAACTCATTTCTAAAAAAATTAAATCCATGAACTTCGGTTTTGGAAATTTTGAAATAACGCCCATTGTTGATCAGTTGTTTTATCTGGACGGCGGCACAATGTTTGGTGTTGTACCCAAGAAACTCTGGAGCAGGCTCTTGCCAGTGGATGACCAGAACCTGATCCCCATGGCCTGCAATCTCTATCTGGTCAAAGCAAACGATAAGAATTACCTGGTCGATAGCGGTTTGGGAGTTGACCTCTCAGAATTAGAACAGAAAATCTACGGCGCTTCAAATAACTCAGCGCTGGATGAAAAACTTCTGAGTATGAATATGAGCGTGGAGGATATTGATGTTGTCCTACTGACACACTTGCATACAGACCATGTGGGAGGTAGCGTGCGCCGCAAGGGAGACAAATTTGTAACGCGCTTTCCCAATGCAATCTACTATGTACAGGAGCGCGAATTTGCGGACGCAATAGACCCCGACGAACGAAGCAAGGCGGCTTATAGTGAAGACAGATTGAAAGCGCTGGCCGATTCCGGTCAGCTGAAGTTTATTGACGGAGATACTGAAATCGCTCCGGGAATCAAAGCCGTTTTGACCGGAGGCCACACTGCTGGACATCAGGGGTACGAGTTCACTTCAGGAGGAGAGACTGTAGTTGCCTATTGCGATATTATTCCGATGACCGGACATGTGCGGATTCCATATGTTGCGTCTGTGGACCTGTTTCCTCTGGATACATTGCGCTTCAAAAGAAAGTTGTTGAAAAGGTTGGTCGCAGAAAAACTTGTTGTCGCGTTCGGACATGACCACGCGGTCACATTGGCCAGACTCGAAGAAGAAAAGCACAAGATTATAGTCAAACCGCTTGAAGAAATAACCACGGCGAAATAGGTATCTATCTTTGGCGCGGAATTGAACAGAGAACAACTTCAGATGACACTCGAGAAAAAACTAACGGAACTTGAGAAAAAGCGCGAAGAAGCGCGGTTGGGCGGCGGGCAAGAAAGGATTGACACCCAGCATAAGAAGGGTAAGCTAACCGCTCGCGAAAGAATTGAGCTACTGGTGGATCCGAATTCTTTTGAAGAATTCGATATGTTTGTTACTCATCGATCAAGCGAACACGGTTTGGATAAACAAAAGTTCCTCGGTGATGGAGTGGTGACCGGATCGGCGATGATCAATGGCCGTCTAGCTTTTATCTTCTCTCAGGACTTCACAGTTTTCGGTGGATCACTTTCAGAGGCGCACGCAGAGAAAATCTGCAAGATTATGGATATGGCGATGAAAGTTGGCGCGCCGGTGGTGGGAATAAATGACTCCGGCGGCGCCAGAATTCAGGAAGGTGTGGTTTCACTCGGTGGATACGCGGACATTTTTCTGCGCAATACTATGGCATCAGGCGTTGTGCCTCAGATTAGTTTGGTCATGGGCCCCTGCGCGGGCGGAGCCGTTTACAGTCCGGCTATAACGGATTTCATCCTTATGACACGACAAACATCATACATGTTTGTAACCGGGCCCAATGTTGTCAAGACAGTAACTCACGAAGATATAACCGCGGAAGAATTAGGCGGCGCCGATACGCACGCCGAAATATCGGGTGTTGCGAGTTTTGCTTGTGACAGCGAAGCCGAAACAATTAGTACAGCGCGAAGGTTGCTTGACTTTCTACCACAAAACAACGCCGACGAGCCACAGGTGGCAGACTTTAGCGACAGCATTGAACGTGAATCCGAAAAACTAAACTCAATAATTCCAGATAACACAAATGAACCCTATGAGATGCGGGATGTTATTCGCGAAACACTTGACAACAGAGATTTCCTGGAGATTCAGGAAAACTACGGGCCGAATATTGTAATCGGTTTTGGCAGACTTGCCGGACGCTCAACGGGAATAATCGCTAACCAGCCGAGCGCCTTGGCGGGAGCGCTGGACATTGCAGCGTCACTGAAAGCCGCGAGGTTTATTCGTTTCTGTGACGCATTCAACATACAGATTTTAACTTTCGTCGACGTGCCCGGATTCATGCCCGGCTCCGCGCAGGAACATGGCGGGATAATAAAACACGGCGCAAAGCTACTCTACGCCTACTGCGAGGCGACCGTTCCTAAAGTCACACTGATTACCCGCAAGGCATATGGTGGCGCATACGATGTGATGAATTCAAAGCATGTCCGCGGTGACTTCAATTACGCCTGGCCCAGCGCGGAGATTGCTGTAATGGGACCCAAAGGCGCGGTGGAGATCATTTTCAAGAAAGAAATTGCGCAATCAGACGATCCGGGAAAAGCTCTTGAGATCAAAACGGAAGAGTATCGCCAGCGCTTCGCTAATCCATATGAGGCCGCCGAACGTGGATATATTGACGATGTCATAGAGCCGAAAACCACTCGCGCAAGATTGATAAGAGCGTTTTCGACATTGGAAAACAAGCGCGACTCCAATCCCCCTAAGAAACATGGGAATATCCCGCTTTAGAATTGTTCAGGCGCGATGCGAAGTGGCGCCAAAAATAGTTGGGACAGCCGTTGTCGTAAGATCATGACTTCTGCAAGCAAGAAAATATCAAAACTATTGATCGCTAACAGAGGCGAAATCGCCGTGCGCGTAATTCGCGCCTGCCGAGAGATGAGTATACGTTCGGTAGCGGTTTATTCAGACATCGATAAACATGCCCCGCATGTGCGCATGGCCGACGAAGCGTACTGGATTGGCGCGGCGCCGTCCTCGGAAAGTTATCTGAAGATTGATTCAATTATTGAAGTCGCTCAGAAATCGGGCGCAAGCGCCATTCACCCCGGCTATGGCTTTCTGGCGGAGAATTCGAACTTCGCCAAAGCGTGTCAGAAAAACTCAATTGCCTTCCTGGGGCCAAAGCCCGAGACAATAGGTCTGTTGGGTGACAAACTCAAAGCACGCAAGATCGCTATTGAATGCGGACTGCCAGTAGCGCCAGGAGCCGAAATTTCTTTGGGAGAAACGAAGCGCTCTTTCGAAGAGGCAAGAAAAATCGGCTATCCTGTTCTGGTGAAAGCCGCCGCGGGTGGTGGGGGAAAAGGAATGCGAATTGCGGCCGACGAGTCCGAGCTTGCGCAGGCAATGGAATCGGCGAGTCGTGAAGCGAAATCTGCGTTCGCTGATGAGCGAATTTTTCTGGAGAAATACCTGGAGAAACCGCGTCATATCGAAGTTCAGATATTCGGAGACACACACGGGAATTATGTTCACCTTTGCGAGCGCGAGTGCTCAATACAGCGTCGATATCAAAAGCTAATCGAAGAGTCGCCGTCGCCATTTGTAACTTCCGAGTTGCGCGAGGAAATTTGTTCAGCCGCTGTCAATATTGCCAGAGCCTGCGAATATGTCGGCGCTGGAACTGTTGAGTTTCTGCTGGACAAGAATGGAAAATTCTATTTTCTGGAGGTAAACACGCGCTTGCAGGTTGAGCACCCAGTTACGGAAATGGTAACCGGTTTTGATCTCGTCCGAGAGCAAATTCGGGTCGCGGAGGGACATAAGTTGTCATTTTCGCAAAGCGAAGTTAAGCAGAGGGGCTGGTCAATTGAAGCGCGTATCAGTTCTGAAGACTCCTCAAATAATTTTCTTCCATCAAGCGGAAAAATCACACACTATCGCGAGCCATCAGGTCCGGGTGTGCGAGTAGATTCCGGAATCGACGCCAATTCAGAAGTAAGCGTACACTACGACCCGCTTCTCGCAAAACTGATTGTCTGGGGCGCCGATCGTGAGCAGGCCATCCAAAGAGCGAAGAGAGCGCTTGATGAATTCAAGATTTCCGGTGTGAACACTACCGTGGGATTTGCGCGAGAGATTATCGACAGCGCCGAATTCAAGAAAGGAGATCTTTCGACGTCATTCATTGAAGATTATTTCAAGAACAATTCCCGGCCCGACTTTTCCGATGAAGAATTTCGGATAGCGGCTATTGTTGCGGCGGTTTTGAAATTTCGCGAATCACAAACGCTGCGGCCGATGGTTTTGCGCAGGCATGGGGAGGAATCGAGATGGAAATCCCTCATTCACTCGGACCACTCACGAAACGGTTGGAAGTGAACTTATAGGTCCGGAATAACATGCGTAGATATCAGGTTGACATAGGGAACAAGAGTCTGGACATAACTGTCGCTTCTGATGGTGGAGATTATTTAGTTGTGATAGGCGGTCAAAAACAACATGTGGCGCTGGCCGAACTTGGAGACGGCGCTTTTCACGTCCTTGTAGATAATGAATCCCATGAAGTGGAATTCAGAAAAGACTCTGCTGAAACAAAAATCACTGTAGGCGGTCGAAGTTTCCACCCAGTGGTCTATGATTATCATCTTGCGGAAGCCCTAACGAGCGCTGGTACTGGTCTCTCTTCAAAAATGTCGCGTCGTCTTAACGCGCCAATGCCGGGACTTGTTATTCGAGTCGATGTGTCTGAGGGCGAGGCAATAGTAAAAGGCCAGTCGCTGGTTATTCTGGAGGCGATGAAAATGGAAAATGTAATTAAGGCCAAGGGTGAGGGGACGATAAAAAAAATCTATATTAAAGATGGTCAGTCTGTCGAAAAGGGTGAATCGCTGATTGATTTTGATTGAGTAAAGTCTAACCATGTCAGATCGCGAATCCAAGAAACACGCAACAACATCGGGAATAGAATTCCCGGTTGTTCCATCGGTCGCTGATTTGCCAGCGGATTACGCAATTCAAAGTCGACCCGGCGAATATCCGTATATGCGCGGTATTTACCCGGAAATGTATAGCCGACGACTGTGGACAATGCGCCAATACGCCGGATTCGGTTCCGCCAGCGAAACCAACAAGCGCTTTCGTCATCTTCTCGCGGGGGGACAAACCGGACTTTCGGTCGCTTTTGATTTGCCCACGCAAATCGGATATGACAGCGATGATCCTATGGCCCTCGGCGAAGTTGGCAAAACTGGCGTGGCCATTGACACTCTGAGCGATATGGAGGAACTGTTTGAAGGGATCCCTCTGGGTAAAGTTTCAACCTCCATGACAATCAACGCGACAGCCGCAATTTTACTCGCCATGTATGTTGTCGTTGCTCGCAAGCAAGGAGTTGCGGACGACGACATAGTTGGCACAGTTCAAAATGATATTCTCAAAGAGTTTATTGCGCGGGGAACTTACATCTTTCCACCAGTTCAATCAATGCGTATTGTGGTGGATATTTTCGCTTTTACATCAAAACATCTCCCGCGATATAACTCGATTTCGATTTCAGGTTATCATATTCGCGAGGCCGGTTCCACCGCAGTTGAGGAAGTGGCGTTTACACTAGCTAACGCAATCGCATATGTGGAAAACGCTCTTAACGCGGGGCTTGATCTGGACAAGTTCGCGCCGCGTCTGTCCTTTTTCTTCGCCGCTCACAATAATTTGTTTGAAGAGGTCGCGAAGTTTCGGGCGGCTCGAAGAATTTGGGCCGAAATAGTTAAGGAGCGTTTCAAATCTAACAATCGCTCCACCCAACTCTTGAGATTTCACACACAAACCGGTGGCTCAACATTGACGGCGCAACAACCGGAAAACAATATCGTGCGTACAACTATTCAGGCTCTCGCGGCAACTCTGGGCGGAACGCAGTCGCTTCACACAAACTCATTTGACGAGGCTCTGGGATTGCCAACAGTGCGCTCCGCCGAAATAGCTCTCAGGACACAGCAAATAATCGCCGAGGAATCTGGAATTTCCTGGAGCGCGGATCCGCTGGCCGGCTCATATTTGATAGAGAAACTTACCTGGGATATGACCGAACTCATTAGAGCGGAACTCGCGCGAATTGATGAGGCGGGCGGCGCTGTGGCCTGTGTCGAAAGCGGCTATTTCCGTCGGGAAATCGCCACGTCAGCTTATGAATTTCAAAAGGGAGTCGAAAGCGGTGAAAATGTTGTCATCGGGCTAAACAAAGGCCAGTCAATTGAGGAAGATAAGACCGAAATCCTCAAAGTCGATGCGGAGAGTGAGCGACTTCAATGCGAACGAATCCGAAAGATACGTAAAAGCCGAGACCAATCGGCCGTGGACGCGGTCTTAGGCGAACTCTCCGATTGCGCAAATAGCTCGAGAAATATATTGCCTTCAATCATCAAAGCGGTAGAATTGTATACGACAGTAGGAGAAATCTCCAATTGTTTGAGAGAGAGTTGGGG
>JACZUZ010000475.1 GCA_022572905.1 Candidatus Zixiibacteriota bacterium
ATCTATATTGTGAATCTTCTCATCCAGATTCACTGGACTTCCGTTAGAAACCAGCGAAATACCCAGTGAGGTGGTGTTCAAGATCGCCGAAGCGCCGGCTGTCTTGGTGGCGGAAATCGAGTGTGTGCCAGAAGACAGATTTGACTGGATTATCGAAACGCCAGAGGTGTTAGCGCTGGTGATTGTCGCGATATTATCCTTGGAGCCATCCAGAAGTTTCTTTGTGCCAAACTCGGTGTTGGAAGCGATACGATCAACTGTGCGAATCGCGTTTTCAATTTCAGCCTGGTCAGCGGCGAGCTGATTGGCGTCGTTAAATCCTTCGTTGGCGGCGTGAATGGCCAGCTCTCTCATGGAGATGAGCAGATTACTAATTTCAGTGAGAGCGCCTTCAGCGGTCTGGATCATGTTAATTGATCCTTCCGAGTTGCTGATCGCGCGGTTCAGGCCGGCGATCTGAGCGCGAAACTGCTCAGAGATCACCAGACCGGCCGGATCGTCGGCGGCGCGGTTGATGCGAAAACCAGAAGACAGCTTTTCCATTGAACGAGCAAGCATAACCGTGGAATTAACCAGGTTCCGATGCGCATCTAACGCGGTAATGTTGTGATTAATGCGAAGTGACATGCGTCATTCCTCCTTGAATATCAAATGTCCTGCTGACTATGACGTTAGTACGTCATTTCTATTTTATTTCAACAGGCGTAACGTGTAAACATCCATGTTCACTTCTTCCGATATAGTGTGACATATACCCGTCACAAGGTTTGTATTTTCCCTTTTTTTGAGTGGCCTCCCCTCTTACTTTCTTTTCTGATTCCTTTGAATTGCTATTATGTATTCTCTAATCTACTCTTATGCTCTTATTTTGTTGTTCCCGGATGGGACGACTCAAATTCCTTTGAATGCCGCTGCGCAACGCGGCGCCTATTGATACAATCTCTTGTATAGAGAAAATGATCGGCGCTTCATGTCGTTTTCTTCAGCTAGTCTTCAGCTAAAATGAAGTTATTCATGAATCTATTTCAGCCTTGATGACTGTGTGAATACGCTCCAGTTCACATTTGAAACAACGTCATGGATGGTTTTGGTTTCAACAAGAAACATGGCGCCGAAAGAACAGCGCTTCAAAGTGGAGCAATTCCGCACATAGCGTCAATTCTTAGCTGTGCGTCTTTGTCGGATGGATTGGACTTGATAAGCCTTTGATATCCTAGCAGTGCGGATTCAGAGCTTCCAAGCTTCAGATAACAATCGGAAATCGCCAGAAGCGCGTCTCTATCTTCCGGGTTGTCCCGCAACATATTTTCGTAAATCACAATGGCCTGGCGAATATCGTTATTTTTATAATAGGCTGCGCCAAGAATCATAAGTATTGAGGTATCCTCTGGCGCAATTTCCGTGTAGGATTTCAGGAATTTTATGGACTCCTCCAATTCGCCCGTCCTGGCGAGAGCAATGCCGATGTTGCGATGGATTATAGCCGAATGTTTATCGTATTCCAGCGCTTTTCGATAATGCTTGACAGCTTCCGTATTTTGTTCCAGCATGAAACATGCGTTTGCAAAACCAAGTGATTGATCAATGGACGATTCGCCGAGGCCTTCTGCTTGATTGAAACATTTAATGGCCTCAGTGTAGTTTCGCAGCATTAGCTTCGCTTCGGCCTTTCTTAAATACAATACAGAATCCTGCGGAAATTTCTTGAGCGCTGTGTCGGATAACGAGACAGTCTTTTCCCACTGCTCGGTATTATTGAAGAGCCTGAGAAGCCTCTCATATACTTTTTCCGCTCTGTCTACTGTATTCAGACCACTTCTCAGAACCGCTTCAGCTCCGAGAGAATCATCCTGGCACATCAAAGCCTCGGCCATCCCAATACATGCGGAAAGTTCTGAAGGCTTATTTCTGATTTGCTTGTCAAACCAAATCGCAGCTGCCGAATGGTTTTCTAATTGAATAGACATCCACCCAATTCTGGAGTAGCAATCGAGATAAGGATCAACAATTTCCAGCGTTTTCTCGAAATATTCTTTTGCCGTCAACCAGTTTCCGCAGTTCTCCTCGGTGATTCCGAGATTGTAATAGGCATTATGACGCGAA
>JACZUZ010000476.1 GCA_022572905.1 Candidatus Zixiibacteriota bacterium
CAATCCCATAGAATCAGAGAGAAACGCTATGGCGATGTCTTGCCCAATTCTGCATTCGGCCACGCGTATTATAGCCGTATCTATGGCCATTGTCTCGCGACCATCGTCAACTTGAAGCAAAATTCTGCTGATCCCGTCGGCCATCGATTTGCTCGCCACCATCGGGAACTGAATCGTCTCGCGCTCAATGCCGGATGTGAGCTTATACGTACGTTGATAAGATCCAGTGGCTACGCCCGGCGGTGTTTTGATATTTAGTTTTACCACTCCAGAGTAATATTTGGGCTTGTCAATTACCGCTTTCCAGTAAAACGGTGAGAATGTTTTGTCCACCATGACGTCGGTAGTCTTGGGGATGAATCTGAAACCCGGTAGAAAAGCCACGCTGAGTCTGTGGGGTCCGCTAACAGCAAACACCTCACTTGTGCGCATTGTTATTCCACCGTATGAGATATCGAGAAAGAACCTAAGCGAATCCAGTGCCCCGGTGGACACATCCAGCCCTTCGTAATCGACGAGATATTCACGCACAAACTGCTGATGAGGTCGAACCTTGTGGGGAGTGTCATCAATGACAATCTCGCTATCGGAATCGATTTTTCGCCGCAGTACCCTGCTCAGTTCGACTCCTATCGGACCGCCGACAGAAAGGGTGACTTTGAATTTCACAGCCGGACCAAAGGGAGTGTCCCTGATTAGCGTTTCAGTTTTCCAATCCAGGCCCATTTCAGATAAAGTTACCAGTCTGGCTCTTTCGGCCAGAGAGGCCACATAACCCAGATATCCGCTAACACTATCAACCAAGGGGCTTGCCGGGGAAAGCTCGAGCAACTTCGCGAGTGAGCGGTAACCGGCTACGAGTAGATTCACTCTGTGCCGAGAGCTTTCTGAGCGAGCCTTTTCAAATTTCTCCTGGAATTCCGCCGCCAAGCGCATGTGGTTGCTTTTCACACCTGACTCGGGAAGAGACATTTCCAACAACTCGATCAGGCGCAGAACTTTCATTCCGGAGAGGAAATCAGCCTCTTCGTAAG
This sequence comes from Candidatus Zixiibacteriota bacterium, assembly GCA_022572905.1. Lineage (GTDB taxonomy): Bacteria > Zixibacteria > MSB-5A5 > GN15 > JACZUZ01 > JACZUZ01. Next base: position 1,035 of record JACZUZ010000476.1, read on the forward strand.
GCTCCAGAATTTCATCGCTTATCAATTCATAATATGAGTAAAGCTCCTGTTCGCGCTTGGTTGGTCCGGGGCCTGTGTTTTCCGGGAAGAACAATTTTGATGCGCGTTCGATTGTTCCGGCGTTGCGTTTGACGACTTCGCGGCGATTTATGATTACACCGTACTTGCCCGACTTTCTGCCAAATCTAGACGTTTCGCGATAAACTTTGCGCAAACCAAACAGACTTGTCGCCCCGGATGTGGCCTGAGCCGATTTGCCCGAAAGAAGCCAGCTTTCAAACTCTTTCCAGATCGGATCAGAAAGTCGATGGGCGAAGATTATTATATCGGGCACAAGCGAATTTGCACGCAACTCAACAAACAGAGTGTCGAACGATTTCTCACCCGGAGCGAATACTTCAAGAAAGCTCAGCCCGGATTGCAGATCATCCCGACGATGGGATCTGAATTTTCCGGACTTGCCAAGGCTGGCCAGGGTGAGTTTGCATCCACGCTCCTGAGACAGAAGCGCAATAGCCGCCCAATCCAATTCCGAGCTTTCTTCGAAGAAGTAGATAACGCTCAGATCGGTCAGAGCCCGATTGATCTGACCGGCGTTAGGGGAGTGTACACCAAAGAATTGAATCGTCAGCGTTAACCCTGCAAGCAGGAATAATTCGCGCCGGATGGCGCTAGAGCGGTTGCTGCGGGGAGTGAACATACCAAAATGGTATTCAATTCAACTCCCCTGCACAATAGAGTCGTTTAGGAGTTGTGGATAGTAATGACGATAACCCGAAGCGTATGATACGCCTGCCGGTCTAGAGGGCCTGATCCGCTTTTAGTTTCTGATAGATGTTCTCGGCTATTTCCTCAGGAGTTGAGCCTTCGATGAACTCTCCCTTCGCACGGGAAGGCGGCGATGAAACTTTCAGAACTTTGGAGGGACTATTGGAGCCAATTCCCGAACCATCCAGACCGAGGTCTGAAGCGGTCCATTTTGTAATCGGTTTCTTCTTGGCGGCCATTTTCCCTTTGAGCGATGGCAAGCGAGGCTCGGCGATTTCTTTGAGGCATGATAGAATGA
>JACZUZ010000477.1 GCA_022572905.1 Candidatus Zixiibacteriota bacterium
GCCGGTGCGGAAAACCTCGGTCCTTCTGAAGGGGTCTCGTCAACCATTTTCCCCTCCCGAAACTTGCGCTTTTTCTTTCTCTCTGTGATAACAGACTTAAGCTCAATACCGCTTACATCCTCGCCCCTCTTGGCCTTCAGATACTTTTCGTTAAAGCCAATCTGTGTGCAGAGCGAATTTACTGTATCCGACATTTTCGCGCCCTCGTCCAGCCACTTTGTTACCTTCTCCTCATCAATGCTGAAAGTGGCCGGAACTGGTGTCGGATTGTAATGTCCCAGCGTTTCCAGAAAGCGTCCGTCACGAGCGAATCGTGAGTCCGCCGCAACGACTCTGTAAATTGGTCTCTTCTTTGTGCCTATGCGGCGAAGTCGTATTTTAACCGACAAAATTGCCTCTCTCTCATGCGCCCATGCCAGAAAGGAGTTTTTGAGACAATCCTTTCGGCAGGCCGCGTTTATTACGTTTCGTCATACTTTTTATCATTTTGCTCATCGCGAAGAATTGCTTGAGAAGTTGATTCACTTCCGTCACTGTCGTGCCGCTTCCCAGCGAAATTCTTTTGCGTCTGCTACCATCTATTATCTTGGGATTCCGGCGCTCGCGAATAGTCATTGAATAAATAATAGCCTCGACTCTGCCCATTCGCGCAGGATCGACATCGAGATTTCCCATTTGCGCGCCCAGCCCGGGGATCATGCCCAAAATGGATTCAAGCGGTCCCATTTTCTTTAACGCCTTCAACTGTCCGAGGAAATCTTCAAGATCAAATTCGCTCTTGCGAATTTTTTCCTGGAGTTTTAGCGCTTCATCAAGGTGTATTGTTTCCTGTGCCCTCTCAACCAGCGTGACAACATCGCCCATACCCAATATCCGCGAGGCCATCCGGGCGGGATGAAAGATTTCGAGGTCTTGCAATTTCTCGCCGGTCGATGCCAGCTTGATCGGGCAATTAGTTACTGCACGAATAGAAATCGCTGCGCCGCCGTGCGAGTCGCCATCGAGTTTGGAGAGCGCGACTCCGGTAATATTAAGTTTGTTGTGAAATTCCTCGGCAACATTGACCGCGTCCTGTCCGGTCATTGAATCAACGACCAGCAGAATTTCATGCGGATTTAGGTCCGACTTTATTTGATCAAGCTCATTCATTAACTCCTGATCAATGTGCAATCTTCCGGCTGTATCAATGAGCAGGAGATCAACCAGATTTTTGTCGGCTTCTTTGCGAGCCTGACGACAAATTTCCCGCGGGTTGGCGCCTTCGACATGAAAAACTTTTACGCCTATCGAATCTCCGAGTTTACGGAGCTGGTCCACTGCGGCGGGGCGATAGATGTCGGCGGCGACAAGAAGCGGATTTTTCTTTTCCTTCTTAGCTTTCAGAGCGAGCTTCGCGGCCAGAGTGGTTTTACCCGAACCCTGCAACCCGCAGATCATGACAATTGTAGGCGCTTGGGGAGATTGCGCCATTGGAGCCGTCTCGGAACCCAGAATTTCTACCAGCTCGTCATGAACAATTTTGACGACCTGCTCACCCGGATCAATTGACGCGAGAACTTCCGCGCCAATGGCTCTGGCTTCCACTGCCGCAATGAACCGTTTGACAACCTTGTAGTTGACATCCGCCTCCAAGAGCGCGCGGCGCACTTCGCGCAGACTATCCCGAATATTGGATTCGCTCAGTTTACCCGCGCCGCGAAGATTGCGAAGAAGATTGTCGAGTTTTCCTGTCAGTTCAGCGAACATAATAATATATCAATAGTCGATTTTGACCACAATGTGGTCTGTCTGGGCCACCCCCATCTCAAACCGATCACCCGGAGGCATCAGCAGAGAGGCGTAACTCGTTGTGTTTCAGGGCATTACGACGCCCCGCCCCATTCGTGAGGCGTTCCGAATTCACCCCTATTTCCAAGCAGGGTGTAACCCGAAGTCTAGTAATATAGACAAAATTTTCAGGGAATCAATGACGGAATTTGAGACGAAATGTTTACTCCGATAAAGGCGAAATTTCAGACTGAGGATGAGATTTTGCAAGATTGCTGCCCAACAATTTGTCGTTCTATGTCGTTCTATATATATAATCGCTTGAGT
>JACZUZ010000478.1 GCA_022572905.1 Candidatus Zixiibacteriota bacterium
GTCTCTATCTTGTCTGGAGGGCGGCTGTTGTAACGCATCGTCAAATCAAATCCAATCGAAAATCGCTTCGACACTATTATATTGAGGGAACTGATATTCAGAATCCTCAAATCAGCGAAATCCTTAAAATGCGGCTGGGCATAGGTGACAGATTTTAGAATCAGGTTTAGCCAGGAGTACTGCGTAGTGAAATAACTGGAAAGCAGGTTGTTGTATTCGCCATCAACGGGAGAACCGTCATGCGATCTGAGCTTTTCGAATTCGAGTAAATATGCAATTCCAAGATACGCTGAACCCTTTTCGGTTTTCGCAAATCGAATCCTCGCTCCGGCGCCCAAAAGATTACGCGCGGAAAGACGCAGGTTTTCATCGTATTCGACTTGAGTGAAAACTTCCGCGCTGATTTTGTTGCGTGGATTGTGATGATACCGAATATGAGCGAATGCTCGGCGCGAAAATCTGGCCCGGTCGCGCTCCTGAAACTCAACAGCGCTGACAAACAATATTGCGCTCCGCTTACCGAGATAACGACTGCCCGCGCTAAAACCCAGATCAACGCTTTCGGTGTTTCCGGTGCGCAGGGATGCGGAAAACTCTACCTCTCCCCCGAATCCGGGTTTCATGTCCGCCCGCAAAAATTCCATATTGACAATTGCATTTGCGCTGTCGGATAAACACAGCGCGATGAATACAACTAGAGCGACTTGGAGTAATCTGGTCATGCGCTATTGCTACGAATGTAGCTCAGAAGACGAAAGCTAAAACTATCTTAGAGAATAGCTGGCAGTGTGGTCTTCGTCGGGCAGAATCGTTTGCCGAGTCTGTCTATTATATTCGCAGAATCTCATTAACATTTGGATGGCTCGTCGCTCCGGCGACTCTGTCGGGGTTGAAAGATTTAGCCTGAGACTTGGTTGACTGTGATTGAGTACAGATTTTTTGTGGTCCCGTCATCGGATCGCACTAAAAGAGCAATAATATTCGTCCCGAGAACAAGCGACATCATCACCGACTCTTCTCCAGACTTTATAGTAACTCCCTCCAGCGGTAATTCTGGACCATAAAGCCGAATTGACGCCCTAGGGTGGGTTGCTACAGCAGTGATTGACATCGAGCTTACTCCAGAACTGACGACAAATACATAGCTGTACAACTCGGGTGAAAATGACTCAATAACTCCGTGGGCGGAAGTAGATAATGAAGAAAGAGTCGCAACATTGGAAAACTGATCAGTTGACCCTGTGTTGGTTCTCACTTCGTCGCAACCCCAAACCATAACCAGCGCGAATAGGAAGGGGAAAGTGACATTAAGTGGGCATTTGGCGACCTTGCTACCGAATTTCGGAGACGAGATTATTTCGACTTTCATCGTTGAGATGTTCTTTAAGCAACTAGTGTGTTTTGAATTTCCACGCAGGGTCGGTGGGCATTGTCACCCAACGACTGCGGGACTAACTCCGCTTCAAAATAAACGCTTTTTCAAAGCTGTCAAGCGCTCCTGCAGATGGGCCGGATGTCCGAGCGATTGTCACTGACCAGTTCTTTGCAGGCCGGGTGGCCCACCTTTCACGTGGATTTTCTTTATCAAGTCTGGATTAAAACCCACCCCAGAGGGGATGGGCCGCGCGGGATGCTGGCTAAATACAGGAATTAAGTTATTACTATTTTAATAAGATCATCTTCTTAGTCTCGACAAAATCCTTTGTCTCAAGACGATAGAAATATAGTCCGGTTGAGGCGCGAACGCCATTGGATGTGGTTCCATCCCAGGTAATCTTATAGTTACCTGCTGAATATTCTTGATTGATGAGGCGCTTAACTTTTTGGCCGAGCATATTGTAAATATTTATCGAAGCGTTTGATCTTTTGGGTATGTTGAAATCAATCGTAGTTGTCGGATTAAACGGATTTGGATAATTTTGAGACAAATTGTAATCTCTTGGCAAATTACCAAAATCGAATTCTTCAACGTCTGTAAGAAAAGAACTGAATTTCATTACAAAAGCATTAACAAAACCCATGAGTGTATCCTGATACGGGTTGAGCGTCGGGAAATCGGTGGAATATGTTTCTC
>JACZUZ010000479.1 GCA_022572905.1 Candidatus Zixiibacteriota bacterium
GTTCATTTCATTGCTTCGCAATATGTCGACGGCGTCAATCTCGGCGAATGGCTATCGCAGAAACGGCGCGCGTTGGATCTCGATGACTCGGCCGACACGGCGTCTGATAGGGCCACAAGTTCGCGTGATGCGGCCTCTCACGAATCCTCTTCGCGCGGACTCGGCGAATCCGCACGAATGAGTGTTACAGACGTGAAACAGGCGGCGGACATTATTGCCACCATTGGCGAAGCCCTGGAATACGCCCACGAGCGGAAGATCGTTCACCGCGATGTGAAACCGGCGAACATCATGATGGACGGCGCGGGCCGGCCGTTACTGACGGACTTCGGGCTGGCCCGCGATCTCGAGCGCACGTTGGAGACCCAGGTCACCGCTTTCGCCGGTACGCCGGTCTATATGAGCCCGGAACAAGCCTCGCCGGAGTTTGGAAAGCTCGATCATCGCACGGACATCTTCTCCCTCGGCGTCGTTTTGTATGAGATGATTACCGGCCGGACACCATTTGACGCCGAACATGAAGCGGCTATTCATTATAATATTATCAATGAAACTCCCGAACCAATGTCTCGCTACAAATCCGGCGTGAACGCTGAACTCCAGCAGATAGTAGATAAAGCCTTGTCCAAAGACCAATCGCTTCGCTACCAGCATGCGGACGAGATGCTGGCGGATTTGCTTCGTGAAAAACGAATGATGGATTCCGGAGTCTCGGCGCCCTCCCGCATCGGCTCTCGCATCAGCTCCGGTCAAACATCATCTGTTCGCAAGCTGGCCATTTCCGGTGGAGTGGTGGCTGTTCTGATTATTGTTGCGCTGGTATTGAAGCCCTGGAAATTTACTATAGAATCTACAGATGAAGCATTGGCCGCCGAAAACCGTTTGGCGATTATGTATTTTGATAATATTGTGGACCCGGCCGATGAAAAAAGACTGGGTGAAATAGTTGCCAATTTGTTGATATCAAAACTATCTAATTCAGATGGCATTAAAGTTGTCTCCAGTCAGAGATTGTATGACATACTAAAACTTCTCGGTCATGAGGGAGAAAAACAGATAAACCGTGATGTAGCAACCCAAATAGCGAAAGAGGCGAAAGCCAGATGGATGCTAACTGGGAGTATCTTACGCATAGAACCAACTTTTGTAATAACAGCCCAGTTGATAGAAGTTCCAACAGGAATCATATTATCATCACCTGAAATTACCGGTGAAACAGGAGAAGATATATTTGTTCTGGCTAGTAAGATAAACTCTGAGATTACTGATCATCTCTTGCTCCCCCAAGATACAGAAAACGCTGAACAGAATAATCCAGAATTACAATACACTGAATCTGCCGAGGCATTTAGGTATTATCTGGAGAGCATTGACTATCATTTGAAACATAAGAATATTGAAGCAGTCAAAGCTGTTGAAAAAGCTATAGAGTTGGATTCAAATTTTACTATGGCTTATCATAGACATGCAATTATCACTAATAGTAGAATTAATATTGACAAAGCAGTAGAATTGATTGACAGAGTTAACAAGAAAGAACAGTTACTTATAAGAGCTGAAAGAGAAGAAATTTATCGGAATTATGACGAAGCAATAAAGATATTTGAGCAGATAATTGATCAATATCCTGAAGAAAAGGGTGCATATTTTTCTCTAGGGTTCATATACATTGGATTTGAAAAGAGAAATCTCCCCAAAGCTATTGAGTTGTTTGAAAAAACGATTGAAATTGACCCGCTCTTTAAGAGATCTTACAACCAGTTAGCTTATGTATATGAAAAAATTGGTGAAAACGAAAAATCAATTTGGGCAATAAACAAATATATTGAACTGGTACCAAATGAACCCAATCCGTATGAATCCAGAGGTGAATTGTTTGGCTTTCAGGGAGAGCATCAAAAAGCATTGGAATCATTTTCCAAAGCGTTAGAAATCGATCCAAATTTCATAGGAAGTTACAGAGGCATGGGCAAGAACAATTTTGCCTTGGGCAACTACGTGGAAGTAGAAAAGTGGCTTGATAAAATTGTCAGCTATGATGACAAAAGTGTCAGATCTCGTGGAAGATTTGTC
>JACZUZ010000480.1 GCA_022572905.1 Candidatus Zixiibacteriota bacterium
TTACTCTAACCGGTGAAACGGGATGCGGAAAAGATCTCCTTGCCAAAGCGATTCACTACAACTCAAATCGCAAAGACAAACGCTTTATTTCTGTAAACTGCGCGGCATTGCCGGAGGCTTTGCTCGAATCTGAGTTGTTTGGACACAAGCGCGGTTCTTTCACCGGCGCTGATAGGGACAAACCGGGACTATTTGAGGAAGCCGACGGTGGCACATTCTTCATGGACGAAATCGGCGATATGCCTTTGTCCGTTCAGGCCAAACTACTTCGAGTCCTGGAGGAGAAAGAAATCGTGCGACTCGGTGAATCCGTGCCGAGAAAAGTAGATGTGCGCGTAATTTCCGCCACCAACAAAGACTTGAGTCAACTAATTGAGGAAAAATTATTCAGACCGGACCTCTATTACCGACTTTCGCCAGTGATGTTTAGAATTCCACCCATGCGCGAAAGACGAGATGATATACCGGCCCTTATAAAACATTTCAAAGGTGAATCTGAAGTTACGTTCACTGCAGAAGCTATGCGATTGTTGATCGCCTATGACTGGCCGGGAAATGTCCGCGAAATCGAAAACGAAGTCAAAAAACTGTGCCTGATTTGCGGTGAAAACAAGATCGTCGATACTGATCTGTTGACTCCGAAAATCTCCGGACGAAGTGACACATCATTCAAAGGAATCAACGGAGCCAAAGGAACTAACAGAACAAATGGTTCCAATGGGGTGGCGGCGCTTGAAGTTGATGAGATAATGCAATCAAGTGGCGACGGTTTTTCGCTGTATGACTTCCTGGCCGAACATGAAATTCGTTTCATCACCCGCGCGCTTCGGGACAGCGGCGGCGTAAAGAAGCATGCGGCTGCTCTTCTAAAAATCCCCGAATCTACTTTAAGGCTTAAGATCAAACAATACGCTATCGATCCCAAAAGTCTGATTCTGTCTGACTCTCCGAACGACTAGCGCTCCCTTCGAGCGAACATAACTACAAGACTAGCCTACCGATTCTTCGATTAGTTCTTGACTGAGCGGTGGGAGCGCCTATACTTGAAAGGCTTTAGGTTTTAAGAGAATCCAATAGGGAAAACTCTAATATAGGAACACATCTTCAAAGGCGACCCCACGGCGGGTGACCCGCCGATTAATAAGGTCATTGAGATGTCATTACCAAACAAAATAATACTTATTGGGATTTCGTTGCTCCTGATTTTGAATACAACTGTCCTTGCCCAGTGCACACCTATCATGTTTTTCAAAGGTGAATTCAATAAGGACTCACTCGGCTCCGCAGTTGCCAATGCCGGGGATGTCAACAATGATGGCGTCAATGACATCCTTGTTTCGGCTACTCAATGGCCCGGGAATTCGAATGACGATTCCGGTAAGGTATACGTCTACTCTGGTGATAGCGGATCGGTAATCAGAACACATGTTGGACCAGACAAGGGTACTCTATATGGCGCATCGCTTACAGGACTTGGTGATCTAAACGGTGATGGTTACGATGAATATGTCATTGGAGAACCCGCGGGAGGTCCTCTAGGGCGAGGCAATGTATACGTGATCTCTGGAATAGATGGCAGCGTTCTTTATCTATTTACAGCAAACACTGCCAACGAGCAGTTCGGGAAGTCAGTTGCAAACGCTGGAGATGTCAACAACGACGGTTTCAATGACCTACTTGTAGGAGACCCGGGTTACGATACTTTGAGTGAAAGGAGAGGTCGAGCATATCTCTTTTCGGGCGCTGATACAACCTTGCTGTGGTCGGGGATTGGCGCTGACAACGGTGGATTCTATGGTTTCTCAGTAGCTGGTATCGGAGACAGAAACAATGACAATTTTGACGATTTTGCCGTTGGTGCTTATGGAGAAACTCCAAGCAGTCATGGAGCAGTGTATGTTTATAACGATACTACTTCCCTTTGGAAGCGATTCGAAGGTCAGGAGACTGATGGATGGTTTGGATATAGTATTGCCGGAGGGATTGATCTCAATGGAGATAGCATCGGTGACATCGCAATTGGCGAACCAAGAAAGTTTGAGGGTATTAACGGCGGTAATAC
>JACZUZ010000058.1 GCA_022572905.1 Candidatus Zixiibacteriota bacterium
TTACGAATTCACGTTGATAATTCATGAAATTGTGGAAGGACCCGTCGTCTCTTTGGGAATACATTATATAGGACAAATAGACAGCCGCAAGCTCAAAACTCTCCTCGTCCGCTGTAATTCTGAAATTTCGTATGGCCATTATCAATGCACGGGAATTGTCGTCGAGGCAATACCCCTCCTTACGGTTCGGAATAATGCCTGTGGCATGCTGCAGCATACCCGTCTGGTCCGTCAAGCGTCGAATATGCCTCAAGGAAATCTGGGGTAACTCGATGGGGACGATAATTTTTTTCGGAGAGGGTTTTCGTCGCCGATCTTCCAAAAGAACGTCTTGGAACAATTCTAGGTATTGCCTGCCTACGTAGGGCCAGACCATTTGGCGTCCTTGTTGAAGGGCCTTCTGGCGAATGGACATCAGTTGTTCCGGATTCTCCAACATATCCATTAGCAATATTTCCAGCCTCTTGGAATCGCCGAAGGGAAATAGAACTCCCTCTCCATTGGAGAGCAAGTCCTCTGCGTACCAGTACGGCGTCGAAAGCACGGGAATTCCCGAACCGGAAGCATAGGCCAGAGAACCGCTCACGATTTGCGCCCTATTCATGTAAGGGGTTATGTAAATGTCGGTCGCCTGCAGGTATTCTGTCAGCTGCTTCAGGGAAACGAATTGATCGTGGAAGAAGACATGCTGCTCCAGCTGCAATTCTCGTACCATCCGTCGCAGGGAAATCCGATAACTTTCACCTTCATTCTTTTTAACGATGGGATGGGTGACTCCCAGAATCACGTAGGCTAAGTCGGGAAAACGATTGACTACTTTCGGGAGAGCGTTTAGAACTGTTTCAATGCCCTTATTTGCACTCAAGAGGCCAAAGGTCAGGAGGATCGTCTTCTCTGAGAGGTTAAGTCTGGACTTGAAGTGATGGGGATTCCCCGGCGGAAATTCCGGAATTCCATGATGGATCATGGCAATGTTTTGTTTGGGAATCTCGTAATTCTTGTGTAAAAAAGTCTTTGCTCGTAAACTCATCACTACGAACCTTGAAACGATCGGGTTCATCATTGTGATTACATCCCTTTGCCCTGAAGACGGTTTCTCTAGAACTGTGTGAAGGGTTACTACGGTCGGCACCTCGACATTGGACATAAAATCCAGAATGAAATTGCCATCTTCTCCTCCAAAGATGCCGAATTCGTGTTGGATGCAAATCAGCTTGCTGTTTTTGCGGTTGACAAACTCAGCCGCCCTTTCATAGTCCTGACGAGCCGATTGATTTATCGTCCACTCGACCGTATCGGGGTAATCGTACCCCTCGGGTCGGTTATTCATGGCGATGACGGTCATTCTAACGGTGCCGGCATAGCATTGATATACCGCGTTCCGGAGGTCGGTTGTAAAGGTCGCAATCCCGCATTGTCTGGGCAGGTGATTCCCGACAAACGTAATTTCCTCGCCGTGTAGATTGGCGGACTGCTTTACGGGCGAGGCGACAGTAGAGGTTGTGTCCTGCATGGTGTTATGCTATCGGCACGGCACCCCCAAGTCAACAATCAAATCGGGATTCCTCATATGGCCCCTTGCCCTGAGCGCAGGCGACTTCCTTAAAACCTGCCCCCCAAATTCTGCTCCAGTTTTGAAGTTATTATCTAAGTTGATGGACTTGCCCCCATCTTTGGTCCAGTTTGAATGAGAGTTTTGCGGTGGTTTCGTTTCAAGCGACTTGTGCCTCCCGGGCTCTGGAATTGGCAATGAACTCCGCCGGAGATTGATATCCCAGTGAACTGTGGGGTCGTTGATGGTTGTAATCCTCTCGCCAAGCTTCGATTTTGTGTTGTGCGTCCTCCAGTGACATGAACCAATGCTGATTCAAACACTCTTGTCTGAATCGGGAGTTAAACGACTCAACCAACGCGTTATCAGTCGGTTTGCCCGGACGACTGAAGTCCAGTTGCACGTGATTCCAGTACGCCCAGCGGTCAAGATCTTTGGAGATAAACTCCGGACCATTACCGACCTGAATCCTCTCCGGGAATCCATGTTCCTTGCTGATACGCTCCAACTCGGCTACCACTTCAATCCCGCGGATACGCTGGCCTGCGGCTAACGCCAGACTCTCACGTGTGTGATTGTCCAATATCACCAACACCCGCACTCGACGACCATCATACAACTGATCCGACACAAAATCCATACTCCAGCATTCATTCTTCGCCTTGGCCGTTGGCCTGATCTCCCGCTTCTGGCAGGACACCCGGCGCCGCGGAGGCTTCTTTCTCAGACTCAAACATTCTTCACCATACAGCCGATACACCCGCTTGTGATTGACCTGCCAGCCCTCTCGACGCAACAGAATGTACAGTCGACGATACCCATATCCAACCCGGCTTGCGGCTAACTCCTTCAAGCGCATACGTAACGCTACTTGAGGATCAGCCACGCTCTGATACCGGTGCGTTGATCGCGGCCACTTCATCGCGATACAGGCCCGCCGTTCACTTCTCTGGTATGCTTCTGACATTTCATTCACCAGTTCTCAACGCACAGCGGGCCTCAGAGCTTTTTTGAGAGAACATCCTGAAGCATTTGTTTATCCAATGTCAGATCAGCCACCAGTCGCTTTAGTCGGCGGTTCTCGTCCTCCAACTGCTTCAAGTGGCGTATCTCAGAGACACCCATGTCGGCGAACTGTTTCTTCCAGCGATAGAACGTCGGCTCAGAAACATTCATCTTGCGGCAAATCTCAGTCACCGGCGTACCGGAGGAAGCCTGGCGCAAGGCAAAAGCGATCTGTTGTTCAGTGAAGCGTTTCTTCATAGTCGAATCTCCTTATCCGAATGAGTTAAGGTAAGCAAAAAACTCTCATCCGAAATGGACCAGGATCCGGGGAGCAGACCACCGAAAACTCAATCGAAAAGCTCTGTGTATTGTAACGTCAACTCTGCGAGTGCGACTACAGGGGCAGAAGCATCCGGAGTGTGGGGCGCCCGGCGGGAAAGTATGCCTTAGATCATTCAGACTTCAGCTGATAGGCAGGTCAGTTGGGAACGTATCTCTCGTCGTAATGAATGCGTCGGGCCAGCGCACCCAAGAAAATTGACCCTCTTTAATCTCTTGAGCAATACTGAATTAAGGCCGCTGTCGCTTCTCAAAGGTGGAAGGTGAGCTTGAAAGTTCTGAGTTCCGCACGGTTCAGGGAGCTTTATAGTACGACTAGGCAAATTCACTATCACATCAAACGGTTTATTGTATGTCGCTGTTACGGTTACGCCGTCGAACACGAAGTTCGAGGCCACTACTCGGAGCAGTTGGGCTTTCATTTCGGGTGTAATCACTAAATAGAGGTCATACAACCGTTTACAGAGTTCGAGGATTTTCTGGCCTTTTTCAAGGAAGTCGTTCTTTGAAGATTCGATTTTTGTGATCTCACCATCAATGTCAAACAACTGCTCTCTATACTGCTTTTCTTTTGTCATAAACACATCTCCATCCAGCTCACCGTCAAACTTCGCGTCATAAAAATTACTCAGCCGAGTCTCACACTTTGCCTTTCGCAGTCGTAACCCTTTCAGCTTGCCCTGTTGGAATTTATGAGTATCGTATTGCGCCGTTTCTAGTACACTTGTCATCCATTCAGTGAGGTCGTCACTTATTTGTATCGGTCGAACAATTTCATCAAGGCCGTCGATGAGCATCTGCTCATTTAGATATTTTCTAGAGTGAAACTCCTTGCCTTTAGAAAAAGTACAATGGTAATAGATATACTCACGGATACTGCCATTCCTAACGATCTTTCTAGCTCTCTCGCCGATCACTTTACATCCACAAATCTTACAGCGCATCAGGTTATTGAAGCTAAAGTTAAGATTTCTTGGTTTGCTATAGTTCCCATTACCTGACAATACTATTTGAACTTGATCAAAGAGAGACTTCGTGATAATAGGTTCATGATTACCTTTATAGAGGGTGCCGTCCCAACGAAATGCTCCGTAATGTACAGGATTTCGAAGAATATGCTGCAATGTAGATTTGTATAGTTTCGTTCCGTTGTTAGATCGGAATCCCTCATCGTTCAATTTGTCAGCTAGAGTACTAAGTGAATGGCCTCGACTCGCCATCAATTCGAATGCCCTCTTGACGAATAAAGATTTCTCAGGATCAATTTCAATCCACTTGTTTTTCTTGTTACCGGTGTTAATGTAGCCAAAGGGCGCCGGTCCAGGATATCCGCCTTGTTCAGCTTTCTCTTTCATACCTATTTTAGCTTTACGAGAAGTATCGTCTGATCCTTTCCCACTGATAGACACTTCAATAGAGAGGAGCAAAAAATCTTCGAACGACGAGTTTGAATTATAGACTTTGCCTGAACATGTAAAATGTACGGTCTTGTTATAGGCTTTAGTCAATGAAAATATCTTCATTTTATCGATTTCGTTTCTGGTCATTCTATCTGGAGAATCAAAAATAATGTGTTTTACGCTTGGCTCTGACACTACGTACGCGAGCATCTCTCCAAAACCGTCCCTCTTACTCTCACTAAGAGAACTAAAGTCTGACCAGTCGCTATTCGACCTCCAAGCTGACTCTGCCTGGTTCCAAAGTTTTACAATTTCAAGGCCATTTTTTGCGGCATACTCTTTACCCTTCTTCTCTTGGGCGTCAAGCGAGAACCCTTTCTCTTCTTGCGGCTTGCTTGATACTCTTACGTAGAGTACGGCTTTTTCTTTTTTCTGTTTATTGGTCATACAATATCCTCCTACTACGTATTTCGATAATCAGCCGCCCTTTCCTTGAACTGTCAACTGAATTACTTAGTCAATACTGAAAACAATTCCTTGAGGTCATCTTTATGTTTCTCACTAATACGATACTTACCGCGTCTGGGATTTGTACGAATTCCTTTTCTTACGAGCTTTCTCAAAAGATACTCTCTGGTCGGATCAGTACTTATGCTACCATTGACGGTGAGCATCGAAGAGAATCTGTACAAGTCCTCGACACTCTTGAAGGCTTTGACATACTCAAAGACGAAAGACAAATTACCTTCCAATGTCGAATCCTCATCAATGGAGTTTGAGATATCTTGAAATGTGGAAGCTGAAAATTCAGCTAGCCGAATCACCTTCTCACGCACACTTCTTATCGATAAATCCTTGATGACTCTGCTCTTTAGAATGTCGGAAATTTTATCGGATTGGAGTTCAGTTTCCCAGCGAACAGTTTGTGTTTCTTTGGAATAGACCTTGTGAGTTTCGTTTACATGCGGAATGCCAGAGAGAGAAAGAGAATCTCGGTTTCTACTCCTCTTTGTATTTGGCGTAGGATAATTTCGTGAATGAGTCTCGTTGTAAAAGCCGTCAAAAACGGGCTTTAGTGCTTCTACAAACTTCAATGCATTCTTTTCTTCTGTGCTCCAGTACAATTCCACGAACTTGAATGAAATTTGAGGATGTCCGATGACAATATTACTTCTGTCATCAATTTGCGCTTGAGACTGAATTGACCTAATAATTTCTTGTATCTGTTCAATCATGCAATGTATTGTGGAATCTCGCAGATGATGCTTGGAATATGTTCGTGCTATTCGTGCAGGTATAAAATTCACCTTCTTATCAAGAGATTTCTCAAACCTTACACCATACTTCTTTTCTAACTGCTTCCTAAATATTCTTGTCGGGTTAAATTGCACGGTAAAGTTTAAGTCAGCTGATTGTGAGTTTTTCCAGTATCTAAAGCGACCACTACCGATCAATCCTAATCGACTTCTAAATACCATTTTCCGAGAATAAACACCCTTCCCTGACCTGCGTAAGGGATACTCTTCTAACCTCTTTGCGATTGCCTTGAATGTTTTGAGAGACAACTCTTCAAATTTCCAATCATAGAAATTCAGACATACCCTATCAAGCATGACAAATCTGGGATCAAATAATGGCGACGACATCAGTACTTTCGAAGTAACAGTAAAATATTCAGGTTTATTTGTACTATAGTTATTAGGGAGCTTGAGCCTTGCTTATTCATTTTGAGTAAGTTCCGGAAGATGACCAGAACCCTCCCAATCGAGTAATAGTTCGAATAATCTCGTGAAACCTCGAATGATCTCTTTCGCTTCATCTACTCCTAACTCATCTTCCCTACCCTTCGACCACAGCTCTTGCGTTGCAGTGACCAATCTTTCTTCGGGAAGACTTGCCATACTTCAAGTCCTTTGCTTGAACCAATATCGCTTTAAGTGCTTGTATAACATCATCGTACTCTTGTTTGACGCTCTAATCGCGCACTCTATTATACATAAAGACCCAGAAATTCCAGTTAGCTGGAAAATCCCTCTAACTAATTGAAAAGGAATGAATTACGGAGAATCGTCCTTCTTAGGGTCTTGCAGAGGGAAATTGGTCGGCTTTTTTTTTAGCTAAGCCTATCTTGGAAATCGCGAGCCATCAAGCTCGGATGCAAGTGGAGCTTAATCGAATCAATTCAGCCTGCCTCCGATTGCTAATGAGAGAACTTGTACATTCATTTCTCATTGACTACATGAATACTCGCGAAGTAGACTGGATCTCTCAATCACTTATCACTATATTGATCATCTAGTCGAGTTGAGACTGATCACTTTGGGAGATTTATGAACACCAGAGACAAGCGCATCAAACAGCAGAAAATGGGAAGAATTTTTGATGCAAAGAACAAGGTCACTTTAGCCACGAGTGACTGTCTAAGATTCTTGAGACAGATACCGGATAATTCTACTAGCCTTGTTGTGACAAGCCCTCCTTACAACATCGGAAAGTCGTACGAGAGAAAACTATCGCTTCAAAAATACACTGCACTACAAGCTCGTGTCATTTCCGAAAGCATTAGAATACTAAAACCTAGAGGTAGTTTGTGTTGGGTTGTTGGAAATCTAATTAGTAAGGGAAATGAGATATTACCGCTTGATTTGATGCTCCACAACATCTTCACATCGTTCGATCTCAAACTTAGAAATAGGATAGTTTGGCATTTTGAACACGGATTGAATTGCAGCAACCGCTTTTCTGGTCGCTATGAAACAATTCTTTGGTACACGCCTAGTGACACATACACTTTCAATCTCGATAATGTGCGTGTACCTCAAAAATATCCTGGTAAGCGTCACTATAAAGGACCGAAGAAAGGGGAGTACTCTGGGAATCCGCTGGGAAAGAATCCCGGCGATGTCTGGGTAATACCCAACGTAAAGGCGAATCACGTTGAGAAAACTGTTCATCCTTGCCAATTCCCTATCGCTCTTGTTGAGACTTTGATTTTGGCCCTGACAAACCGTAATGATCTGGTAGTTGACCCTTTTATGGGAGTGGGATCAACGGCAGTTGCAGCATCTAACACGAAGAGAAGAGTTGCTGGCTGTGACAGAATTTCGGAGTATACGAGGATCGCACGCAGTCGCGTTCGGCTTGCTCAATCAGGTGACTTAAAAACTCGTCCGAGAGGTAAAGATATCCATGTACCAGACCCTAACTCCAAACTTCTTAGAAGAGACTGAGCATAACTTCAACTAATTAGTGAAACTAAGTGCCAATTAGGTTACCAGCACTCTTTAGAAAGATAGAGAACAGTTTCCTACCTTCTGTGTGTTTCCACTTTTCGATCTGTCGCCTAACAGAACTCACGACATCCTCTTCATCCGGATACCATCCTTCGTTACCACCCATATGCTCTTTAGTTGAAAGCGCATAATACATAACTTCATCGAGGATTACATCGACAAGCCTAATTTTTGCACCAGTTTCACTGTGAATTTGTCTTGAGAAACTTAAGTCTGACTCACCAAAGAATAACTGATTCGTAGGATGGATAGAATTAATGTGAATGACCCCATCTTCGTCTGCAAACTGTGAAGCAGACATCGGGTTATCATAAAGTGCTGTGTATTCCACTTTTCTAAATAGTCCCGCATCCCCTTCTATGGTTTCTCTAATCTGCAATATTCCGCTAGCGGTGTATTTGCTCCCGTCTTTCACTTTTACTTTTGCTTCGATTTCCGCCTTTTGGCCTTTTCCATGCCCTCTGAACGAAATTGGTATTTTTGCTATGGAGTGGCCTTCTATGACGTATTTGGACTCAACTTTTGCGCTGAATGAAGTCACTGGCGTATCGCCATTAAGCATGGTCAGTTTGTCGGGTGCTTTTACCAATTTGATGTGAACAGTGGAATTCACAGGAACTTTCAATAAGTCTACAAATAGTACAGTTAACCCCTTTCTTCGAGGCACTGCTGAAGCCAAATTGGGCCGAAACTCAATCCCGTCATCAGGACGAACTAATTCCGGAGGGT
>JACZUZ010000059.1 GCA_022572905.1 Candidatus Zixiibacteriota bacterium
CTAAAGTTTTGGAGGAAAATTTAGCTTTGATATAGTGACCGCCGCTCTCGAGGGTAAGTTGCTACTTAGAGAAGCCCACAAACTCACCGGTATGTCTAATGAGACTTTTAACAAATATTCTGAGCATGTGTTAAGTAGGTAGGATGAGTAGTAGCACAGAAAAATTCCTATTAGATGCGAATGTCTTTATTGAGGCAAGTAACAGATACTACTCATTTGATCTTTGTCCTGGTTTTTGGCGAGCAGTTAAAATTGAACACAAAAATGGAAACATGTTGAGTATTTCAAAAGTAAAGAATGAAATTGTCGTAAAGAGCGACGGACTTTCAATGTGGGCTAAGAAGACAATCCCTAGCTCATTTTTTATTCCTGTTGACGATAAGCAAGTAATTGCGAAGTATAGTGAAATAATTAACTGGGTAGATACAAAAAGACAATTTAGGACTTTCGCAAAGGCTGAGTTTGCGCAAGGGGCAGATGGATGGCTAATCGCTTATGCCAGCGTGAATGATTTTGATGTCATTACGCAGGAAAAGTATGATCCTGACACTCGGAAAAGAGTCCCGATACCAAACGTATGCAAGGAATTTAAAGTCAACTTCTTAAACACATTTGAGATGCTCACAAAACTGAATGTAGCGTTTGTATTGGAAAAGTGAAAGTAAATGGAAGCAATACGGTTAGCTCCCCTGTAATTGAATTCCACCCCCAATTACCCTTCCCCTGAAACTCTTGACGCCAACCCGCATACAATCCATATATTCCAATCCAGATTGATTTTGATGTAAGATATCAATAAAAAGACTCATGAGAAAAACCATACTCAGTTTTGCTGTCGCCGACGTCGTGTTAGCCATGTTGCACAAGGCTGTTAACGCAAAAAAAATAATTGATGGAAATACTGCTAAATTTGCGTAATGCGGTTGTGAGAGCGCTGATATTACTGGTGTGCATTGCGTTTATGCAAGCGGTCGCCGGTGACATTTCCCAATCGCGTAAACAGTTTACCAGCCGTCCCTGGGAGTCGGGACAAAAAATGTTTTACTCCGATCCCTACTGGCGCGGCGGTGACTGTGCGTCTACGGTGGATCTCGGTGATGGCCGTGTTCTTTGGCTGTTCGCCGACAGCTACATCGGTGTCAAGCCGCCCTATCGGCGAGATCACTGTTGTGTCGAGATGATCCGAAATTGTATGGGCATTCAGACTGGCTACGATCTGTCAACCGCTGACTTTACTGTCTACTGGCCTGGGACGAAAGATAACCCAAAGGCTTTCTTCCCTGCCGAGGACACGAGTTGGTTTTGGCCGGGCAACGGGATTCGGATTGACGATATCCTGATTGTTTTTCTAATGCGCGTATGCGCTAGCGATAGTGGGCTGGGTTTCATGACTTGCGGGCATGCCGCATTTCTTATCAGTGATATTGATGGCGATCCGGGGGAGTGGTCGATATCTAGGCTTCAGCTTCCGGACAATCCCTTTGGAATCATGCTGGGAGCCGCTACCATATTCGAACCGCCGTACCTATACGCTTTCAGTCTCAAAGAGCCGGGTGATCATTCCATGTATCTCGCTCGCTGGTATGCCGACAGTGTGCTGATGGGGACAACTCAAGCGATTGAATGGTGGACAGGCGACAGCTCTGGCTGGGTTTCTGATTTGAGGCTGACCTTCGAGCCAGCCGTTCTTTTCCCCGATGGTGAGACAGAGTTTTCCGTTGTCTATGACGCGAGGACAGATCAGTATCTCGCGATTCAGACGGTCGGCTTCGGCGCTACCGATGTAATGATGCGCACGTCGCCAGCTTTGACCGGTCCCTGGTCGGCGTTACAATTGGTTTACGAGCCTCCTGAGAAGAGCAAGCCGAAGGTGATGATGTACGGAGCCAAGGCTCACCCCGAACTCATTGGCGCCGACCTGATCATCACCTATAACACAAATGCACCAGAAGAGTTTATAATTCAGGACACGACCTTATATTACCCCAGACTAGTCAGAGTCGATTGGAGCGATTGATACCATAGATTGATGAGGCTGGGCGCTTCATCCTGAAGTGAAGTTCTCAGGCGCCATGCCTCTCCCTAAATTGCCCTTTCCCTGAAACTCTTGACCCCTTCCCGCATACAAGCCATATATTCCCGCTCAGGAGGAATTGGACCTGAAATACTCAGGAATTAAGCCGATACTCAGAACTATGAGCGAAATCATGAACAGAATCACGAAAAGAGCTATGAAAAGAACCACGAAAAGACTCATGAGAAAAACCTTACTCAGTTTCGCTATAATCGGGGCGGCGTTGGCCATTCTGCCCAAGACCGTCGGCGCCCAGTGAGCCCTCTGAAGTTCACCAAACCTGCCGGTCGGCAGGGCCGAAACCGCTATCATTCACAAGGGCGATCTGCGCTTCAGTTTTGATTATTCATTCTTCAAGCGCGACCAACTCCGCTCGCAAAATGGACTTCTGCCTAATCCTGAAGGCCAGGAAACCCAGACACACATAATTGGCGCCGCCGCGATATTCGGCCTGTCCAACAATCTCAGCTTTGCGCTGTCCGCGCCGCTTCTGATTAACAGGACGATTCATACCAGCAAGAACATAGACAGCGCTCAGACAAAACTGGGGGACTTAAACACTCAAATTCAATTTTTTCGCAGTACGCGCTTGTTTGACAAGCCTTTGAACATGCAACTTGCTCTGGGCGCCACGATTCCGATTAGCTCGGGTTTGCGCAATGTGGAAAACAATAATCGTAATCTTACCAGCGGCACGGTCGATCCTTCTTTCAGATTTCTGGCGGTTATGAATATGTTTCCTAACTGGAGTCTGGTGGGCAGTTTCTTTACTCGTCAGATTGTAGCCGCAAATTCCGATGGATTCCGCGCGGCCGACGCTTACCGTTATCAGGTGGGAGTGACTTTCGCGCCGGTGGGAAGATCATTCGATCTGAACGCGCAGTTGCGCTATTTCACTCGCGGTCGCGATATAGTTAATGGAGTTCCGTTTGCTAAGAGTGGAGGAGACTGGACGTATGTTGCTTTCGGCGGATCAAAAGCTCTGTTTGGCGAGGGCGAGACAGCGATTAGATTCTGGGGGGAGCTTGAAGCGCCAATAGTTCAAAATGTCAACGGAACGCAGTTAACTGGCGAGTGGACAATTCGCGCTGGGTTTAATTTTAATCTGGCGCTGTTCTCACATGACAAAAAGCCGGATCATATTCATAAGGGCAAAGGCAAGACACTTCTCCCCATTAAGAACCCATCAAAGAAATAGTGATTGGTGCGAGGGTGATATCGAATTAAGTGAGTCTCCAATTTATTGTTTGAAGAATAACTCAGAATGTTAACGACTCTAAAACAATCCATACATCAGCAATTCGGAGCGGCGCTTGATATGCTCGAAAACGCTATCAACGCTTGCCCCGATGATCTATGGGGAGAGCGCTCGATTTCGAAGAGTTCGGTCGAAACGCCGCATCTCCAATTCTGGTACATGGTTTACCATACGCTGTTCTTTCTTGACTATTATCTGTCCGACTCGGCGGAAAATTTCGCGCCACCCAAACCGTTCACACTCAGCGAACTCGACCCGGCCGGAGTTTTTCCCGAACGAGTGTATTCCAAGGCCGAAATGAAGACATATCTTGAACATGGGCGCTCAAAACTACGCGCGGCGCTGAACGCGCTGACAGAAGAAAAAGCAAACCAGCGCTGTGGATTCAAGAGACCAGAGATCAGCGTTTTGGAGATATTTCCATACCTGATGCGCCATGTCCAGCATCACGCCGCCCAGCTGAACCTGATCCTACGCCAGAAAACCGATTCCGCCCCTGGGTGGGTAGCCAAAGCCACAAGCGATCTTTAGTATCCAACAAATAGCGCGAATTTGGCATCCGATAATTAATTGAAGAGTCCCATGCCGCCGTCCACGCGGTGACTGGCGCAAGACGGCAATGATTCGTTTATTAGCGTTCAATGAACGCTACCTCAAAATCCGCAGATTTCGCAATGCTTGCCAAGACCTTGTTTGGGCTTGAAGAGATTCTCGCGGCTGAACTGGAAGAACTTGGCGCTAAAGATATCGAACTACTCAACCGAGCGATTACCTATCGAGGCGGCAGGGAACTGTTGTATCGGTCAAACCTTTGTCTGAGAACGGCCACTCGGATTCTCCAACCTCTTTCCACATTCACCGCTCCAAATGAAGACGCGCTTTATAAGGCCGTGTCGAGAATTGACTGGACCAGATATTTGAATTCGGAAATGAGTCTGGCGATTGATCCGGTTGTCAGCGGTAATATTTTCAAACATTCACTCTATGTGGCGCAGAAAGCCAAAGACGCTATTGTCGATCAATTTCGTGGCAAAGATCTAGGACGTCCCAGCGTTGACCTTGAGTGTCCCGACTTGAGGATCAACCTGCACATCGCCGGTAGTAGGGCGACACTGTCTCTTGATTCCTCCGGCGATCCTCTCAGTCGCAGAGGCTATCGCATAGAAGGCGGGGAGGCGCCGCTAAGCGAGGCGTTGGCGGCGGGAATTGTAATTCTATCCGCCTGGGACAAGACAACTCCATTTGTCGATCCGATGTGCGGTTCGGGTACGCTACCAATTGAGGCGGCGCTTATTGGCGCCAATATAGCTCCGGGGACGCTCGGGCGGTCATTTGCATTTCAAAAGTGGAATGGTTTTGACAGTGAATTATATAATTCAATCCTGTCAGAGTTAAAGAAGAGCGTGAATCTATCTGCGCTTCCAGTGATTGTAGGCAGCGATATAAACAAAACTCGCATCGACGAAGCGCGACGCAACTCCGCACGAGCCGGGCTGGAGGAGGTAATAAAATTCACTGTCTCCGATCTTGCCAAACAGACTCCGCCGTCAGCGCCCGGAACAATGATTGTTAATCCGCCCTATGGCGACAGGCTGTCAGATTCGGACGTAACAGCTTTGTATCAGTTGATTGGAGATACGTTGAAACAAAAATATGACGGGTACACAGCTTTTGTTTTGACTGGAAATTCGATGGCCGCCAAGAGTATCGGTTTACGCACATCACGAAAAATAAAATTGTTCAACGGGCCAACCGAATGTCGATTGCTGAGATTTGAAATGTACAAAGGAAGTCGAAAATCCAAGTGGGAAACTCTGAGGGAGGAACATTCAAACTAAATGGAATATTGACATCGTAACACAAATAAATAATCCAACAAGGAGGAGAAAATGGAAGGGTTAACAGACAAATTTTTGGAGCTGGGTTCCGCATACGGAATCAAGCTACTGGTCGCTGTGGTGATTTTCATCATTGGTCGTATTGTGATTGGAATGACAACCGGTTTCATCAAGCGTGTGATGAATAGAGCAGGAACAGATGATATTCTGACCCGATTTATTTTGAATATTATCAAAACAGCTCTTTTGGTGATACTTATTATAATGGTTTTGAATCAACTGGGAGTGGAGACAACGTCGTTCGTAGCGGTTCTCGCCGCGGCGGGTTTGGCGATCGGTTTCGCTCTTCAGGGGTCGCTTTCTAATTTCGCGTCGGGGATTTTGCTTATTATCTTTCACCCTTTCAAGTCTGGTGATTTTATTGAAGCGAACGGGAAGACCGGCGTTGTTGAGGAGATTGGCATATTCAGCTCAACATTGCGCGTATTCGACAATAGCAAAATAATTATTCCCAATAGCGGGATCACAGGTACAACTATTATTAACTATTCAAGCAGGAAATCACGAAGAGTCGATCTTGTTATTGGAATCGGTTACGACGATGATCTAAAACGAGCGAAAAATGTTCTTGAGAAGGTGTTAACTGATGATCCGCGAGTTCTCAAAGACCCCGCGCCGCTTGTTGCGGTATCCGAGCTTGCCGATAGCTCGGTTAATTTCGTAGTCAGACCCTGGGTTAAAGACGCAGACTATTGGGATTTCTACTGGGACATTACCGAAAAGGTTAAGCTCGCATTAGACGCCGAAGGAATTTCAATTCCTTACCCACAGAGAGATATTCATATGAAACAGTCGCACGCCGCATAAAGGGAGCGAAGATGTTCGAATATCATATGAAAGTTATCGGTGTCGCGGCTCTGATTGTTGTTATGTCAGCGGTGACTTCTCATGCGCAGTCTTCGCAGTCCTCGCAGGACACGCAGGACACGCTGTCGAATAAGTGGAGCAAGTCAATAGCATTGGATTTAACTTCGACGCAGACCAGCTATTCGGATTCATGGGTTGGAGGAGAGGCCGGGTCATTCACATGGGTCAGTAACCTCAACAGTTGGGCGGAGAAACGAATCAGCTCCAAATTCAATTTCAAATCCACCCTGAAAATATCTTACGGCCAGACAATGACACAAGACCGAGAAACAAAAAATTGGAGCAAGCCCAGTAAATCAACCGATCTGGTAGACTGGGAAAATGTGGGGCGTTTGATTCTCGGGGGCGCTGTTGATCCCTATCTTGCTTTCAGGCTAGAATCGCAGATCGTTGACGCATCAGTTAGCGCGAAGAAAAGAAATCTCAATCCAATGAAACTAACGGAGTCGGTGGGTTTCGCGAAAGTCCTTGTAGCGCAGGAGAGGAACAAAATAGTCTCGCGCTTCGGATTTGCGCTTCGCCAGATTATTTCTCGCGAAATCGTTGATTCTGTTTTGTACACAACCGCAACGAATACCCTAACAGACGGGGGGATTGAATCGGTTTCAGATGTCAACTGGAGTTTCAATGAAAAGCTCACATATACCGGAAAATTAACTCTCTACAAGGCGCTGTTTTTCTCGGGGAAAGACGCAGTTGCGGGAACGCCATCTGAGGATGATTGGAAAGCGATAGACATCAATTGGGAAAACATAATTACAGCGTCAATTTCTAAGGTAATCGCGGTCAATTTCTACACGCAATTCTTGTACGACAAGCAGGTGAGCCTGCGAGGTCGCTTCAAACAAACCATGGGAATCGGATTTGCGCTAAAGATTTCCTGATCATATGGATATTCTGGCCGGAGGGCCGTGAGATTGCCTGTTTCAACTAAGGTGATCCCTTCTTGGAGATTCTCCATTTTGAATTATATTCATTTCTGACGGGTATAATGTCCAGCAGAGAGTCCGGAAACTTCAAGTGGAAACTCAAACAACTAAGAGAGAAAAATGAAAATTTCTAAGTGGCATATTATAAGCTTGATCGTCGTGGCTCTGATTATCTCCGGTGTATACTATCAAAAAAACACACAGGCGGGCGATGGACAGAGCGAAGAGCCAAGATACAAAGAGTTCACGGCCGAGCGCGGGACATTCGAAATTATTGTCACGGCCAGCGGTGTAATTCGCCCCATTGACAGGATCGAGATCAAGTCCAAAGCAAGCGGGCGAATCGAAGAGTTACCCATTGAGGAAGGTGATTATGTAAAAAAGGGCGCTCTGATCTGCCGACTTGACAAGACCGAGATTCAGGCGGAAGTGGACCAGGCCAATGCCGATCTGGATATCGCCAAGGCCGAGTTGAAGCAGGCTGAAAATACAAGCGCCCGCAGAGCGAAACTTTTTGCGAGAGAGCTTATTTCCGAAGAGGAGAATGATAAAACCGGGTTGACACTCGCGCAAGCAAAGGGAAAACTAGTGCGCGCAAAATCCGCTCTTGTCAAATCCAATGATCGTCTCAGGGAAACAATTGTTCGGGCGCCCATAGATGGTATTATTCTGCAAAAATATGTCGAAGCGGGACAGATTATTTCATCTGGAATAAATAGCGTGAGCGGTGGAACCGCTCTGGTGGATATCGCCAATATGGGGCTGGCGCTGATTGAGGCGGGAGTAGATGAAATTGATGTCGGTAAGATTCGTGTAGATCAACAAGCGATTGTGGTTGCCGAGGCTTATCCGCGCATAAAATTCGAAGGCAAGATTATTCGCATTGCCCCTGAAGCCAAAGTTGAACAGAATGTAACACTATTCGATGTTGTAATTGAAGTTGATAACTCGAGAGGGCGGCTAAAATCCGGCATGAACGCCTCGATGGAAATCACCATAGTCGAGAAAAATAATGCCCTGCTGGCGCCGGTTATGGCTCTCAGTAGCCCCTCCCGGGGAAGAGTCGGTCAAGGCGAAGGCAATAAACGTTTGATGCGCACGGCTCTGGTAAAAGTTGACGGTGAGTTTGTGGAACGCGAAGTGAAAATAGGCATGTCGGACTTTAAGCAAGCCATAGTGATTGCCGGCCTTGAAGAAGGCGACACGCTCGGTGTGCCAATGACCTCTCGGCTGAAAGCGGATAATGACCGACTCGAACAGCGTATCAAGAGCTCCCGAAGCTTCGGCGCAAG
>JACZUZ010000481.1 GCA_022572905.1 Candidatus Zixiibacteriota bacterium
GGTATGTCATTGCGCAGGGCGCTCTGGTAGAGCCCGGTTTTCATCAGCGTTGCTATGCGGCAAAGGACGAATCTACTGCGCGCAAGGGAATTATACTTTCAATCGGCTTCTGGGCTCTCTTTGATTTTATGACTACACTCTGCGGACTGTATGCCTTCGCGCTTCTACCGGATTTAGCCAACCCGGTAATGGCATTCCCCGCGTTGGCGTTGATGACACTCCCACCAGCAATACTTGGAATTTTTGTAACCGGACTGCTCTCGGTTGTTATGTCAACAATTGATTCAAACAGCTTCATCGCGGCCACAACCTACAGCCATGACATAATGGCGAAACTGCGCAAACATACACATAGCGACACTCTGCGAAAAGACACAATTGTCGGGCTAGTACTCTCGACAATAATAGCTCTGCTGATTTCGCTTGTTTTTGATTCAGTTATTGATATCTGGCGCGAAATCGGGTCAATCCTCGCGCCCGCGCTTTTAATTCCGGTCCTGTTGGCGTTTTGCGGAGATAAAATAACCCGTAAAAATTTCAGCGACTGTGAGATTCTGGCGATAATGATAACCGGCGGCGGAATTTCACTAATTTGGATTCTCTACGCTCATCTAACACCGGGAGGCGCATATCCATTCGCGCAGTATCCCTTTATAAGCGAACCAATTTTCCCCGGTTTGTATTCGTCAATAGCGCTTTACCTGGCGCTCCACCTCCGCCAACCGCATTTGAAATGATCTTCATTTTTTCTTATTCTCCGTAGGTCGGGTTCCGGATGCGACTTTTTGTCGCAGGAGAAACCCGACATTCAACTCAATATAATCTTATGTCACAAACACTCGAAAAAATCCGCATCCTCCTGACCGAAAACAAAATCGAATTCCGCGAAGTTCATCATGAACCAACTTTCACATCCGAAGAATCCGCCAAAGCGCGCGGAGAGGCCGTGAAAATCGGCGGCAAAGCGATACTAATGAAAGTCGGCGACAGCTTCAAGCTGTTTATCTTGTCTGCGTCTCTGAAAGTAAACTCAAAAGCCATCAAAGCGCGCTTCGGCGCAAAGAAATCCCGTTTCGCCTCAAAAGAAGAGCTGGCGGATTTGACTGGCCTTGTTCCCGGATGTGTCCCACCCTTTGGTCGGCCGATATTGGATTTCGATTTGTATGTTGATCAGTCAATCACCGCGAATGAAAAAATAGCATTCAACGCCGGCTCACTGACAGATTCGATAGTTATGAAAGTGGAGGATTACTTGCGCGTTGCGGGGGCTGAGGTGTTTGCGTTTTCGCTGGATGGTTAACGACGCCGGAATTTACGTTTGATCGAGATGACAAAGAGAGAAATCAGAGCGGCGTTCACGACAAAATTTAGGAAGTTAATGCTTACGGTTATTCTGTAAGCTACGGTTCTCGGATCAAGATCATCTGTTAGTCCACGTAAAGTAGTGCTTTTGAATCCAAGAAGAACTGCATCTATCCAATCTCCCCAAAACTCTCCGTCAATAAGAAACCTCAAATCCAACGCAATATCGTAATTCGCTCCAATTGATCCTATCAAGAGGTAAAAGATGGGAAACAAGAGACTGTTAAGTACTGCTAACCATCGAATAGGCTTTAACCAACTTTCACCATAATCACTGGATAGCTTGTACAATCCGGCAAGACTCAATGATGGAAATCTCCTGGCAGTGTAGCGTCCGATATTGTTCTTACCAAAACGCCTGTTTATTTCCTGAAGGCGAAAATACCACTCATCAGCCAGCGAATAGTCTCGTGCCTCGTCATGGGCTTTTAGGAGAGCTTCATAAAGCCTTTTTAATTCACCCGGATCAACGTTACATAGTTCATCATATAGTATCACTTTTCCAGATCTATGAGGCCAGTCTACATCATTGAATCGCACAACAGAAATTTCTGATAATTCAAATCTTGTTAGCTCAAGAGAAAGCCTTCTTATGTCTACTCTCTCCATATCGCCAAATGCAATTTCCCTTAACGAAGTTGCAACGGGCAGCCTGAAGTTGCTCTCCTCCCTCAGGTCTTTACCTCTTGAT
>JACZUZ010000482.1 GCA_022572905.1 Candidatus Zixiibacteriota bacterium
TGTTGATACTGATAACCGAATCATCGGCGGTGGCGCCTTTTATTTATTCTCTCTTTTAGCCAACCTTTCTCCCGATGACCGCCAAGTCAAAAAAATCGGCCCCTATCGAGGCTAGTCCCCGATCCTTGCCTGCGAAAACAAGAGCGCTGTTCGCCTGTGTTGTCATATTTGTAATAATCGCGTCCCTGGAAATAACTCTTCGCGCACTATCTCTCGACTTGTATCAAGAAAATCAGTTTTTCCCTCAAAATCGTGATATAAATTTCGTTGAAGTCTACGACAAGGACCATAACCTCTTCTGGCGACTCAAAGGAAACGTGGAGACTGATTCTCAGGAATTCGGCGCTCTAACCTATCGCACAAACTCGCTCGGTTTTCGAGAAACGGAGATTCCCCCCAAATCTAAAAAAGTCAGAGTTATCGCTCTTGGGAATTCGTGCACCTTCGGCTGGGGAGTACTGCGGAGCAAAACCTATGTCTCCCAGCTCAGACAACTCATGCCCGGGATCGAGGCTTTTAACTGCGGCGTGCCCGGATATTCCAGCCACCAGGGATTGATTTTGCTGAAGCGCGAAATCCTGGCGCTCGAACCGGATATCCTGCTCATAATGTTCGGTTGGAATGATCACTGGCCCGCGGGCAAAGGTATTCCCGACAATGAACAATCGATGCCGCCTCAATGGATTCTCACGACTCAGAATTTGCTTGCAAACTCGCGCCTGTTCCAGGCTATTAGAAAAGTCTCGTTGTCATTGCTTGAGTCGAATTCAGATCGGCCCAGGCTTGATCAACGTTCCGGACTGCGCAGAGTGGGGCCGGTTGATTTCAAGAATAACCTGGCGCGAATGATACAAATAGCCGCTGAAAATGATGTTTCTGTCGCGCTAATTGTTCCCCCCATTCCCTCTCTGAAAAATTATTTCTCCGGTAAAACTATCTCCGCGTTTCACGATTTGCACGAGCGCTACCAGAATGCGGTGATAGAAGTCGCCGCCGAAACCGGAGTCCCGCTTGTAAACCTGCAAATCCCGTTTGACCGACGCTCGGACCTTTATGATGACGCCTATGCCGACGGCATTCATTTCAACGCCGCCGGTCATAGGGTAGCCGCACAGGAGATAAGCCAGTTACTGGATAGTATCATGAAGATGACGCACTGAGGAGCTATTTTATTTACATGTATGTTGAATACCAGAGTCTGAACAATTATGTTTAGAATCGAGCGAAATCATGAATTCGCTCTTGAATCTTAAGCGTTATTACAGACCTCATGGAGAGCGAATATGAGCTACTTACAAACCACACATGATTTCTACAAAGAGGCGGCCGAGACGCCGGATCGCGGACTTTGTTGCACTACTTCCCCGGTATGGAAATTACCGGGATTGAACATTCCCCAGCGCATGCTGGACATGAACTACGGATGCGGCACGACTGTGCATCACCGCGACCTGGTCGACAGCCCCACCGCGCTTTATATCGGAGTTGGCGGCGGAATAGAGTTATTGCAGTTCGCTTATTTCTGCAGAAAACCCGGCGGAGTTATCGGCGTTGACTCTGTCCCTGAAATGCTTACCGCCTCACGCAAGAATTTTCTTGAAGCCGAAAAAACAAACCCCTGGTTCCGTTCGGAGTTCGTTTCGCTAATTGATGGCAATGCCCTCAAGCTTCCTGTCGATGACGAAACGGTCGATGTCGCCGCGCAAAATTGTCTATTCAATATATTCAAACTCGACGATCTCAAATTGGCGCTGGCCGAAGTTTATCGTGTTCTCAAACCGCGTGGCAGGTTTGTCCTTTCCGATCCGGTGACAACCGCTCCAATACCGCAACATTTGCAGGACGATGAGCGATTACGCGCCATGTGTATTTCCGGGGCGCAATCATACGATGACTATTTGAAGGTTCTTTCAGATTCGGGATTCGGCACAATTGAAGTTCGCGCGCGTCGACCATACCGTCTCCTGGACTCGAAGCGCTACAAAATTGACAAACCAATTCTGCTTGAATCGATTGAAGTCGCGGCGATCAAAGACCCGATGCCAGAGGACGG